>JBEKRJ010000048.1:0-13312 GCA_049518835.1 Solirubrobacteraceae bacterium | reverse complement strand
TTGCCTGGCGACAGCGTCGGCATCGCCGCCAGGTATGCGGCGATCATCCCGCTCTCGTGACCGTGCAGCGCGGTCAGCATCTGTGGCGCCGTGCGCGGCGCGCCGAGCTCGTAGGCGGCCAGCGGCTTGCTCGGCTTGCCGCGCGCCTGCTTGATCCACCCCGCCAGCTCGCCGGCGTGGCCAAGATGCTGACCCAGGAACTGCTCGGCGGCGAGCCTTCCCGGCTCATCGAGCAGCGGGATCCCCGCGGTGTAGGCCGCGATCAGCTCGTACTCGCGCTGGAGCAACGCATCGATCACCGCGATGTCGCGCAGCCGCATCGGCGCCGGCAGCGCCGACAGAGGCTTTGACGATCCTCCGGCACCGGCCGCGCGATCTCCGCCCCCGCCGCCACAGCCGGCCGCGAGCGCCAGCGCCAGCCCCGACAGCAGCCCTCTGCGCGCTGTCACCACCAGACGGTGGCGTCCAGGTTCTTGATCTCGTCGATCGGCCGCGTGTAGATACCGGAGGACAGGTACTTCCAGCCGTCATCGGCGACGATGAACACGACGTTGCCCTCGTCGAGCTCGCCGGCGATCCGGACCGCGACGCGCGCGATCGCGCCCGACGAGACGCCCACGAACAGCCCCTCGTCCTCGAGCAGCTTGCGCGTGAACACGATCGCGTCGGTGTTGGTCACGAAGATCTTGCGGTCCAGCAGCGACAAGTCGATGATCGGCGGGATGAAGCCGTCGTCGAGCGAGCGCAGGCCCTGGACGGGCTCGCCCTGCATCGGCTCGGCGGCGACGATCTTGATCTGGTCGCCGAGCTCCTCCTTGAGCCGGCGCCCGTTGCCCATCAGCGTGCCGCCCGTCCCGAGCCCGGCGACGAACGCGGCAACCTCGTCGAGCTCCTCGAGAATCTCGAGCGCGGTGCCGTTGTAGTGCGCCAACGGGTTCGCCTGGTTGCCGTACTGGTACGGCATGTAGTAGGAAGCGTCGTGCTCGGCCATCTCGAGTGCGAGCTCCACCGCGCCGTTGGAACCCTTCGAACCCTCCGAGAAGACGATCTCGGCGCCGTACATGCGCAGCAACTGCGCTCGCTCAGGAGTCACGTTCTCGGGCATCACGACCTTCACCCGGTAGCCCTTGCGCGAGCAGATCATCGCGAGCGAGATACCCGTGTTGCCGGATGTCGGCTCGAGGATCGTCTGTCCGGGACGGATCGCGCCCCGTTCCTCGGCGTCCTCGATCAGCGCGCGCGCGACGCGATCCTTGACCGATCCCGTCGGGTTGCGCGACTCCAGCTTCGCCCAGATCCTGACGCCGGGCTTGGGGCTGAGCCGCTTGAGCTCGATCAGGGGCGTATGCCCGATCGACTGGACGATATCGCCGTAGCGCCCCCCGCACGGCTTGTTCTGAAGGCGCTCCATGGCCATTGCTTCACGAAGTGTAGCGAGGGCGGGCTCGCCACCGCCCGGGCGGCGGACACCGGGACTGGTGAGGAGATCGCTTGCCGCTGCTAGCTGCTGCCGCCCGCCATCGCGGGCAAGATCACGAGCGTATCCTGCGGGCCGACCTGCGTCTCGAGGCCGTCCAGCACCCGCACGTCCTCGTCGTTGAGGTACACGTTGACGTAGCGGTTGAGCTCGCCGTCTGAGGCGAACAGCTGCGACTGCGTATCTGGGTGCTGCTGCGCGACCGCGCGCAGGATCTCTCCGACGGAGGAGCCCTCCGCGCTTAACTCCTTCTCGCCGCCGACTGACGGGCGCAGCACTGGGGGAATGCGAACGGTGGCCATCGCGCTCGCAAACACTAATGCGCGCCGGCGCAGAACGCTTCGTAGTCGGGGAACACGCCGAGCTCTTCGTCGGCGATCTCGTCGGGGTCGCGCGAGCAGATTGGGCAGTCGGGGTCGCGGCGCACGCGCACCTCGGTGACGCGCGCCGACAGTGCGTCGTACATCAGCAGCCGCCCGATCAGCGGCTCGCCCTCGCCCAGGATCAGCTTGATCACCTCGGTCGCCTGCAGCAGCCCCATCGTTCCCGGAAGCACGCCGAGGACGCCGTTGGCGCCGCACGACGGCGCCAGCTCTGCCGGCGGCGGGACCGGGAACAGGCAGCGGTAGCACGGTCCGTCGTAGGGCTTGAACACCGACAGCTGGCCCTCGAAGCCGAGGATCGCGGCGGACACGACGGGGATCTGCAGGCGCACCGACGCGTCGTTGAGCAGGTAGCGCGTGGGGAAGTTGTCAAGGCCGTCGACGACGATGTCGTAGCCCGGCAGGATCTCCATGATGTTCTCGGCGCCGAGCCGCACGGCGTGCTTCTCGACCTTCACGTCGGGGTTCAGCGCCGTGATCGCCTGCTCGGCCGAGTCCACCTTGGGAACGCCGATCCGCTCGCTGGAGTGGATCACCTGACGCTGCAGGTTGGACAGGTCGACCACATCGTCGTCGACGATCCCCAGCGTGCCGACGCCGGCGGCAGCGAGGTATAGGGCGTTGGGTGACCCGAGCCCGCCCGCGCCGAGCAGCAGCACCCGCGCGTCGAGCAGCTTCTGCTGGCCCTCGAGCCCGACCTCGCCCAGCAGCAGGTGGCGCGAGTAGCGCTCCCGCTGCTCGGCGGTCAGCGTGCGCGGGACCTCGACGGGGTAGCCGCGATCCTTCCACAGCGTGATCCCCCCGGTCATCGACTCGACGTGCTCGTAGCCGAGATCCTCGATCAGCGTCCGCGCCGCGTACGCCGAGCGGTTGCCGGACGCGCAGTAGAGCACCACGTGCTGGGAGCGATCGGGCACCGCTACCTCGATCCGCGACTCGAGGTACCCGCGCGCGACGTGCTTGGCGCCGGGGATGTATCCGGCGGCGTACTCCTCGGTCTCGCGGACGTCGACGATCACGGCACCGTTGGACATCTGCTCGCGCACGACCGACGGGTCGACCTCGTCGATCTGCCTCTTGATCTGGCGGAGTAGCTCCGCACCCGACGGGCTCATCTCGAAAAACTCCTCAAAGGCGCTCTGGATTCAATACTTCACGAAGCATAGCGAGGGCCCCACTGGCGAGGTCGGTCCTTAAATGGCTACGGGGCGCTCCTTGTTCAGGGGCGCCCCGTATCTAGCCACATGCCCTTGCCCGTCGTCGTGGAAGAGAGAGTTAGGTGGGCTTGCAACCCCTGTTGTCGGCAAGGACCGCCGCCGCCTTTAGCCCGCTTTGTCCGTCTACCATCGCGCCCCGTGCGCCCACCCGTCGACGACATCGCCGCGCCCGGATTCCCGCCACGGCTGCCGTGGATCAACGCCGCGCCGCTGCGCATGGACCAGCAGCTGGGCCGGCCGGTGCTGGTCGAGTTCTGGGACTTCTGCCGCCCGAACTCGATCCGCACGCTGCCGTACATGCAGGCGTGGCACGAGCGCTACTGCGAGCCCGGGCTGCGCGTGATCGGGATTCACACCGCCGGCTTTGAGCCCTCGCGCGATCCCGACGCCGTCCGCGCCGCCGTCGCGCGGCTGGGGATCGGCTATCCGGTCGTGGTCGATCTCGAGCAGGAGATCTGGGACCTGTATGGGAACCTCGGGTGGCCGGCCCGTTACCTGTGGAACGGGGACGGGGCGCTCGCCTACTACCACTACGGCGAGGGGGCCTACGAGGAGACCGAGCGCGCGATTCAGGAGCTGCTCGCGCTGGCGCTCCCGACGCTCGCGCCGCTGCGGCCCGAGGATCCGCCCGACGCGATCCTCACGCCACAGAGCGACGACGTGCTCGGTCCCTACAGCGGGCCTTACGAGGCCGGGGGCGTGTGGGCGGTGCTCGACGGGCACGGGACCGTCACCGCCGGCGGTCAGACATTCGCCGTGAACCATCCCGGGTGCTACAAGCTGGTCTCGCACGCCCGCAGCACGGCCGGCTCGCTCGAGCTCTCAGTCGGCGAGGGCGTGCGCTGCCATGCGGTCTGCTTCACGCCGGGCCTGGCCTCGTGAGGGGGTTGGGATGAAACAGTGAACTATTCACTGTTTCATCCCAACCCCCTTATCCCGGGTCGAGCAGGCAGGTCAGCGCCGGCGGCCGATCGTCGCCCACCGTGGCCGCGAAGCCCGCGCGGTACGGGCTCGTCGACGGGTCGGGGCCCAGGAACGCCGGCTCGCGCACCCAGCAGCCCGTGTTGAGCAAGGCGGCGGCGCCCGGCGCGCGCCATTCGGCGCCGTCGTCGCCCGGCAGCGGGCCGGCGCGATGGGTGTGGCCGAAGATCACGTACGGCGCGGCGATCGACAGCCGCGCCACGACCTCGCCGAACCCTCGCAACCCCCCGCGACGCAGCTCGGCGCCCGACAGGTCGGCCGTCAGCGGTCCCAGGCGCGCCCGGTTCGCCAGAGCGATCAGCACCGGGAAGCCGGCAATCAGCGCCCGCCGACGCCAGCCGCTCCACCCCGCATCGCGCCCGCCGGCGCCGCCGGCGCCGCCGGCGATCGCCTGCCAGACGCGCGCCGAGACACCGGCCGGAACGCGCGCCCGCCCGTGGCCGTCCGCCTGCGCGACCGCATCGACCCAGGCGTAGATCGGCGCCAGCGTCGCCTCGTAGTCCTCGGCCCGCCGCGGCCCTTCCGGCGGCTCGCGCACGAGCCGCGCGATCGCCCCCGCCCCGCGCCGCTCGAACACCGGCACGGTCGTGTGACGATCGCCGTAGTGCCCGTGGGTCGCGTAGACATCCGGGCGCAGCCAGACGCCGGGGTAAGCCGCGCGCACGCTGGCCGGCGCGAGCCGGTCGGCAACGGCGCCAAGCAGCTCGCCGGCGCGCCAGTCGACCGCTGACTCGAGCCCCAGGGGATCCGGCGGGCCAGCCACGGCGCGGCGCTCGAGCCACCCTGCCAGTAGACGATGATCGTGGTTGCCGGGCACGATCACGACCTCGCGGCCGCCGCCAAGCGCAGCTCCGATCGCTCGCAGCACGCGATCCGCCGCCCCCAGCGCCTCGCGCAGCGGTCCGTGTCGCAACTCGAGCACGTCGCCGAGCAGCACCAGGCGCTCGCAGCCCGCCAGCCGGTCGACCAGCGCCGCCAACGCCTGCTCGCCGCGCAGGACGTCCGTGCCCCCGCGGGCGCCAAGATGCAGGTCCGAGACGACCAGCGTGCGCAGCGCGCCGGCGTCCTAGGCGGAGGTGGCGGCGATCGGCTGGCGGATCGCCTTTGGGAGCATGAAGCGGACGTCCTCCTGCACCACCTCGAGCTCCCGCACGTCGCCGCAGCCCCGCGCGCGGAAGAAGGCCACGAGCCGCTGGACGAGCTCCTCGGGTGCGCTCGCACCGGAGGTGATGCCGACGACGCGCTTGCCCTGCAGCCACTCGTCGCGGACCTGCGCCTCGTTGTCGATCAGGTGCGAGTCGGCGCCGTGCTCGCGTGCGACCTCGACCAGTCGATTCGAGTTGGAGGAGTTGCGAGACCCGATCACGAGCACGAGGTCGCACTGGCTCGCAAGCTGCTTGACGGCAGCCTGGCGGTTGGTGGTCGCGTAGCAGATGTCGTCGGTACGCGGACCGACGATCGCCGGGAAGCGCTCGCGCAGCCGGCCGATGATCGCGCGCGTCTCGTCGACCGACAGCGTCGTCTGCGAGATGTAGGCGACCTTGTCGGGATCGCGGACCTCGAGCGCGTCGACGTCCTGCGCGTTCTCGATCAGCACGATGTGCTCCGGCGCCTCGCCCATCGTCCCCTCGACCTCCTCGTGGCCGGCGTGTCCGACGAGCACGATCGTGTAGCCCTCGGCGGCGAACCGCTTCGCCTCGACGTGCACCTTGGTGACCAACGGGCAGGTCGCGTCGATCGTCTGCAGCGCCCGCCGCGCGGCGTTGGCGTGGACGCTGGGGGCGACGCCGTGGGCGGAGAACACGACCGTCGCGCCGGCCGGGACCTCGTTCTCGGACTCGACGAACACTGCCCCCCGCGCGCGCAGTTGCTCGACCACGTGCTTGTTGTGGACGATCTCCTTGCGCACGTACACTGGCGCCCCGTGGCGCTCGAGCGCACGCTCGACCGTCTGCACCGCACGATCGACGCCGGCGCAGTAGCCCCGCGGGGCGGCAAGCAACAGCTTGTCGGCCATCGCGGACAAGTGTAGGGGGCCGCTCCGGGTACGCTTAGACCTGCTCGCCGGCGCACCGACCGCGAACGCGCCGACCCGCTCGATCCGCCCGAGAACGCCGATGCCACAGCAGCACCTCGAACGTTTGACCTCCACCGACGCGTCGTTCCTGCACCAGGAGGGCCACTCGTCGCACATGCACATCGGCGGCGTGCTGATCTTCGAGGGGCCGCCGCCGGCGTTCGACGACTATCTCAGGCACCTTCGCAGCCGGCTTCATCTCGTGCCGCGCTACCGCCAGAAGCTCGCCACGCCGCCGCTCGAGACCGGCCGCCCACTGTGGGTCGACGACCCGAACTTCAACCTCGAGTACCACATGCGCCACGCTGCGCTGCCCTCGCCGGGGACCGAGCAGCAGCTGTTCCAGCTGGTCGGCCGGATCGTCTCCCAGCCGCTCGACCGCTCCAAGCCGCTGTGGGAGAGCTGGCTGGTCGAGGGACTCGAGGACGACCGCTTCGCGCTGATCTCCAAGACGCACCACTCGCTCGTCGACGGCGTCTCCGGCGTCGACCTGGCGACCGTGCTGTTGGACCACTCCCGAGAGCCGGCGCCGGTGCCCACCGACCTCGAGCCCTGGCAGCCGAAGCCCGAGCCTTCGCCCGCTGAGCTGGTGTTCGCCGGGGTGCGCGGGATCGTGACCACTTCAGCCGAGATCGCGCTGCGCGCGCTCACCGCCGCGCACAAGCCGGCGACCTCGTTCGCGATCGCCCGCGAGGCCGCCGAAGGGTTGGGAGAGATCGTGTGGGCGGGCCTCAACCCCGCGCCGGCGACGCCGCTCAACGTCGAGATCGGACCACACCGCCGCTATGCAATCGTGCGCCAGCGACTGTCCGAGTACAAGGAGATCAAGGACGCGCTCTCGGGGACCGTCAACGACGTCGTGCTGACCGTCGTCTCCGGCGCGCTGGCGCGCTGGCTGCGTTCCCGGGGCGTCCGAACCGAGGGGCTCGAGATGCGTGCGCTGGTGCCGGTGTCGGTGCGCACCAAGCACGATCAAGGCACGCTCGGTAACCGGCTCTCGGCGATGCGCGGGCCGCTGCCTGTGTACATCTCCGACCCGGTCGCGCGGCTGCAGATCGTGCGCACGGCGATGGACGGCCTCAAGGGGTCAAAGCAGGCGGTCGGGGCGGCCACATTGGCGGCGGTCAACAACCTCGCGCCGCCGACGGTCCTTGCCCAGGCGTCGCGACTGAACTTCTCGACGCGGCTGTTCAACCTGCTCGTGACCAATATCCCCGGTCCTCAGGTGCCGCTGTATGTGCTCGGGCGTGAGCTGCTCGACCTGTTCCCAGTCGCGTTCCTGCCCAAGGACCACGCGCTCGCGATCGCGATCATGTCCTACAACGGGGCGATCGATTACGGCTTGCTCGGCGACTACGATGCGCTGCCCGACATCGACCTGCTCGCGGAAGGGATCGACAACGAGCTGGCCGAGCTGCTGAGCGCAGCACGCACCAAAGCCGGCGCGACCGCCGCCGGCGCCCGCGCCGAAGCCGTCTCCGTCGCCGACTCCCTCCCGGCCCCCGCGCTCGGCCCAACCCCGGCCGCCAAGCCCGCGCGCAAGCCGGCCCCATCCCGCAAGCTAGCGTCGGGGCCCGCCGCCAAGCCCACCCCGGCCGCGGTCGCCGTCCCACCAGCGACCCCGGCTCCCGCGTCAGCCGGCGCCCCCGCGCCCAGCGCCGACCCCACCCCCAACGGCGGCCCGGCGCCGATCATCCCCTCCAGCCGCGCGCGGGCCTCGCGCGGCCCGGCCGCTGACATGCGGGCCAAGCGCGCCCGTTCGCACAAGCAACCACGAGCCTGAGCGCTGAAGCCACCGCGCCGCGGAACGCTCGATAGCGTTGCTCAGATGCCGGGCGAGCACGCGATCCGCGCGATCGACCTGTCGCGCGAGCTCGGCGACACGCCGGCTTGAGCGCCCCGAAACGGTCGTTCGAGGTCGCCGAGTAACCCCTGGTGGGAGGCCTGCGACGGCCGATCCAGACCAGGCTGCACGCAAGCGGCCAACGTTTACGAGCGAGAGGCGTTAAAACTTGCATTAGGGACCCGGCGTCACCGGTCCCGAACGATCCGCCCATGTCTCGGCCGGCGACACCGTTACCCCCTGAGCGGTGGGCCCGGCGGGCGGGATGTAAGTCGGGCGGACCCGAGGGATCGGGTCCGCCCGATCAAGTTCGACCGCGGCCGGCCCGGGCGAATCGCGCGCACACCACTAGAAGCCGAGCGCGAACTTGGCGTCTTCGCTCATCAGCTCGGGGGTCCACGGAGGCGAGAACGTCATCGTCGGCTGCACTTCGCTGACTCCGTCGAGCTCGCCGACGAACTCCTCCATCTGCTCGGACACCTGCGGCCCGATCGGGCAGCCCGGGCTCGTGAGCGTGTAGGTGATCTTGACCGTCCCGCGCTCGATCTCGACGTCGTAGATCAGTCCCAGCTCGACGAAGTCCAGGCCGAGCTCGGGATCGATCACGTCGCGCAGCGCGTCTGTGACATCTTCAACGGTGACCATTGCCGAATAGTACGAGAGCCGCAGATGAGGACGCTGATCGAGATCGTCGGAATTGATCGGCTCGACGGCGTGTCGCGCGAGGGCGCTTGCGCGGCGTTGGCCTAGCCCGGGCCAGCATGGCCAGCCGGCGGCGCGCAGTAGCCTTGAAACCGTGCTCCTTGCGCTGATCCTTCTGATCTGCTGGCCGCTGGCCGAGCTGTACGTCGCGATCCGCGTGGCGGACGCGATCGGCGTGCTGGCGATGATCGCGTTGCTGATCGCAAGCTGGCCCGTGGGGACGTGGGCGCTGCGCTCGCAGGGACGGGCGGCGTGGCGCCGGCTGGCGGGCGCCGTCGCCGAGGGGCGGGCGCCGGGCCGCGAGGTGCTCGACGGGGCGCTCGTGCTCGCCGGCGGCGTGTTGCTGATCGTGCCGGGGTTCATTACCGATGTCCTCGGCGCGTGTGCGCTGCTGGCGCCGACGCGCGCGCTGATGCGCCGCCTGCTGGCGCGCAACATCACCAGCAGGCTGGTCGTGCGCGCGGTCGTCCCCGCCGCGCGACCAGGCGACGTCGACTCAACCGCTCGCGATCTCGATCAGCCCCGGCTGCGGCCATGAGCACGCCGCCGGCCTCCGTCGTGCGAGCGATCGCGTTCGGCGACCTCGCCGCCGGCGTGTGGGGCGCCGCCTGGTCGGCCCCGGCGCCGTTCGCGGCGATCGGCATCGTCGGCCAACCCCCGCTGCAGCTTGCAACCGCGATCACCGCCGACGCGGCCGGCGCGGCCGGCGCGGGCGAGCAGTGGCGCCTTGAAGGTCGCGGCATCGAGCTTGGGCTCGAGCCGGTGGGCGATCCAGCCCGCAGCGCCTGCACCGCCGACGAGCCGACCGCCGTCCACCAGCTGTGTCGCGTGCAGGGAATGTTCGAGGTCGAGGGCGAGCAGCGGCCCGTCGATTGCCTCGGACGCCGGAGCTCGTTTTCGCCGGCGCCGGACCCCAAGCGGTTCGAGTCGATGCGCGACGTGTCAGCGTGGTTTGCGGGAAACGGGAGAGACGAGGGAGACGGCGGCGTCGTCGTGTCGTCGCTGCGCCCCCGGCGCGCTCGCGACCATGCCGGCGATCTGATCAGCGCTGCCCTGCTGGCGCCGGGCGGAGCGCCGGCGGTCGCCGATCCACGCCTTTCGACGACGTACACGGCCGCCGGCGAGCCGTCGCGGATGACGCTCGAGCTGTGGTTGGAGAGCGATGCGGACGAAGACCGCTACCCGCGCCGTGCAGCAGGCGAGACCGTCGGCACGCGTGCCGTCGTCTCACGTGACGGCTGTGAGTTTCATGCGGCGCCCCTGCGCTGCCACAGCCGCGGCATCGAGGGCGCCGGCGTCTACATGCTGATCCGCTGCGCATGAGCGGCATCGAGGCGGTCATCAGCGACTTCGGCGGCGTGCTGACGTCGCCGCTTCTCGACGCGTTTCGCGCCTTCCACGATCGTTCCGGGATCTCGCCGGAGGCGCTGGGCAAAGCGATGCGCGCGGTCGCCGATCGCAACGGCTCCAACCCGCTGTTCGAGCTCGAGACAGGCCGCATGACCGAGGCCGACTTCCTGCAGGCGCTCGAGGACGAGCTCGTCGTGCTGCTCGACCGCGACGTGCAGATGCATGGCTTCGGCGAGGCCTACTTCGAGGCGTTGGCTCCCAACGAACCGATGATCGAGTACATGCGAGAGCTCAGGCGCCGGGGCTACAAGCTCGCGATCTGCACCAACAACGTGCGCGAGTGGGAGCGACTTTGGCGCGCCAAGCTCCCCGTCGACGAGCTGTTCGACGTGGTCGTCGACTCGGCCTTCGTCGGCAGCCGCAAGCCCGAACGCCGGATCTTTGAGCTCACGCTCCAGCGGCTCGGGACGCCCGCCGGCGCGACGCTGCTGGTCGACGACATCGAGGCCAACTGCGACGCCGCGCACGAGCTTGGCATCAACGTCGTCTGGTTTCGCTGCACCGAGCAGGCGATCGACGCGCTCGAGGCCGCTCTCGCGGGCGGCTGAGTGGCGCCGCCACGGGAGCGTTTAGGACCGGGACAGGCGGGCGCGAGCTCAGTTCTCGACGCCGAGCCGATCCCAGCAGTACAGCTCCAGGCACTCGCGCGCGAGCTCGACGCAGCGTTCCTGCGACAGCCATGGCAGCACGGTGTCGAGCGCCTGTTCCTCCCCGACCCCGGCCTGGAACGCCTCCTCGCCGCGGAATCCGGCGGCGATCTTGAGCGCCTCCCGCCGGTTGTCGCCCAGTGACGAGAACACGTTGACGAGGAATTCCTTGTTCGGCACCGGATGCCCTACCTCGAGCGAGGCATGCCACGCGGCGAGCAGCGACAGATCGTGCTCGTCGAGGTCGGCGACCGCCTTCGCGTAGTGGGACGCGAGATCAGCTTCGGGAATCTCGTCGACCCAGGCGCGGACGACTTCGCCGAGGATCTGGCGACGGGCCTCCCGCCCGACCGAGTCGGCGATGACGCGGATGGCGTTCTGCGGCTCGATGAAGCAGAGTGGCATTCTGGCTCCGGCTCGTGGACGTGACGTTGCACACGGTATGAGGTCCTCCGGACGGAGCCGATCGCGCGATGACCTCAGGGCTCCCTCACACCCGCAGCGACATCAGACGCGAGAACGATTCGAGGTTGCGCTGATCGGCGGGTAGGACCGCGCGCAGCCAAACGACCCCGTGGCGGGCGAACGCGTGGACAGCGGCGAACGCCGACCGCCCGTCCAGCACCGGTCGGGCGATCACCCGCCACCCACCGCGCACTCGCTGCTCGATCAGCAGCCGCCCGCGCGCGTGGTCGGGCGTCACGCTGCCGCGCAGGGCGACGGTACGCCTTGTCCCGGGGCCGCCCGCACGCCGCAGCGTCACGACCGCCGCGACGCTCTCGACGACCGTCGGGCTGCGCACGCCGCCCGCCGCCACATACCACTCACGGTCGGTCGCAACGGCGTTCGGCGTGAACCTGTATGCGCCCGACGGGTCGGTCGTCGTGGTCGCAATTTGCGTGAACCTTGCCGCGCCGGCGAGCTCTTGGTAGAGCGCAATCTGGGTGCCGGCGCCACCGCCCACTCGCGTGCCCGCGATCACGACCCGTTGGCCGACGGTCGCCGGGTTGGGGCTGGCCGCGATCGTCACGGTCGCGGGGCAGTCGGCATTCGACGGACAGCAGTACGGCTGCGCGCCGGCTGTTTGACAACAGGACGCCTGCACCGGCCTGGCGTACAGGCAGCAAGGGATGATCGAGCCGCGCAGCATCACCCCGACCGGTCCACAGCACGAGACCACGTTCCGCGTCGCAAGGGGGCAGACAATCGCCTCCCGCGCCCGCCCCCCAGCGGACGCCACCGCGCGCCCTCCAGCGGACGCAACCGCCCGCCCCCCAACGGACGCCACCGCCACGGCCGCGATCAGCATGACCATCACCAGATAACGCGAGCGCCGCGAAGCACGCATCTCAAACCTCCCTCTCCTGTTCGCAACCTCACCGATCATTATCACGCCCGCACGGGGCGATCAGCACCTCGGCGCCGGCGTGAGGTCGGTCTGCGGGCAGACGGGCAGGATCACGGGCGCCAGCGGCACCTGGTCGAAATCGAAGTCCTGCGTCAGATCGCCGAGCACCGGGCTGTTCTCACGCACGTCGGGCCGCGGGTCGGGGCGGCCGTCGGTCGCCGGATCAAGCCGCTGGCCACCAAGGAAGTCATCCTCGACGAACTTCACGTACGCGTCGTGGCTGAGCACCTGGTGATCGATGTACCCCTGGCGCGCGTACGGGCTGATCACCAGCCCCGGCACGCGCAGCCCGTACCCGTTCGCGTCGACCGCCGGCGGCACCACGTTGTCATAGAACCCTCCCCAGTCATCCCACGACAGGAAGATCGCGGTGCTGGCCCAGTCCGGGCTCTGCATGATCGCGTTGACCAGCCCCGTCACGTACGTCTGGCCCGCGCTGACCAGCGCCGTCGGGTGCTCTGAGACCCTGCTGTTGGGAACCACCCATGACACCGCCGGCAGCGTCCCGTTCGTTGCCGCGGCGAAGAAGTTGTGCAGCGACTGCACGTTCGCGGTCTGACCGTCCTGATGCACGTCGGTGAACGACAGCAGCGGGTTCCAGATCCCCGGCGTCTGCGCGCCTTGCGCCACCGGCGTGCAGCTCATCGCCGCGTCCGACTCGCAATCTGGCTCGTCGCCCTGGAAGATGTAGTAGCCCCAGCTGACGTTGTGCGTGTACAGCAGGTACGTGAGATCGGTCCACGCGTACAGCTCCTGCTGGTTGGAAGGACCGGTGAGCGTCGTGTAGTCGGGGTTCGGGTTCTCGTCGTCGTTGCTGCACGACGACGGGTTGTTCGGATCGCTGCAGCGAGCCGACCACTCCGAGACCTCGAACAGATGGGCGGGCAGGCTCCAGGACGCGACCGGCGAGAACATGTGGTCCTGGAGCACGAAGTCCTCGGCATAGGTCCAGTAGTTGGGGATCTCCGAGGAGTCGTGGTAACCGGTCACATCGATGCACTCCGCGCGGCTGGAGGCATTGCAGGGGCTGCAAAGCGGGTTGGTGCCGGTGCAACCCAAGCCCGACTCTGCCTGGCCGACGAAGCCGTCCATCTTGCCACCGTCCTCGTCGGCGATCGCGTTGGCGGCAGCGTGCGGACCGCCGTAGTTCATGTTGGCCGTATCGTG
>JBEKRJ010000047.1:0-13385 GCA_049518835.1 Solirubrobacteraceae bacterium | reverse complement strand
CAGCGACCTCGCCGCCTCGCGCAGCGCAATCATCTCGGCGTGGGCGGTCGGGTCCGCGCGCACCTCGCGCTCGTTGTGGCCCGCGCCGATCACCTCGCCCTCGCGCACCAGGATCGCGCCGATCGGCACGTCGTCGTGCTCGAGCGCCTGCGCCGCCTCGCGCAGCGCGAGGCGCATGAAGTACTCGTCGCGGGGAAAGAAGTGGGCGGGCACGAAGTCGGTGGTTGTAGCGACGCGGATCAGGGGTGTCGCGCTCGGCTGGGTGTATGAGGGCTCCGCGCGGCCGATCGCCGGTTGTACGGTTGTGCTAGAGAAACTCTCGGGTGGCCGATGATGTCTTAAGCATTTGCCGGCGCGCGCCCCGCCGGTCAATCGCGTGCTCAAGTCGATCCTGATTCGCGTGCTGGCGCCCGCCACCGGCAGGGTCATGCTGCTGTGCGCGCTCGCACCGGTACTGGCGCTGATGCTCGGCGCCGCCGCGGCCCGAGCCGCCGACTACGTACCGGGAGAAGTGCTCGTCGGCTACGGGAACGGGCCGACCGCGCGCATCGCCGCCGGCGCCGCGAATCGGATCGGGGTCCGCTTGGTGCAGTCGCCGGCGCCGGGTGGCGAGATCGTCCGCCTGGCGCCAGGCATGACCGTCGCCCAGGGGATCGCGAAGCTTCGCCGCCTGCCCGGGGTGCTGTATGCGGTACCCAACTACATCGCGCGCGAGGCGGGATCCTGGGTCCCCGACGATCCCGGTCGGGCGCACAGTCCCGGGGGGTGGCAGGCGCTGCAGTGGAACTTCCTCGCCGCCGACGGCGTCAACGCGCCGGAGGCGTGGGCGAACCTGCTTGCCGATCATCGCGCCGGCGGCCGCGGCGTCGTGGTTGCAGTGCTCGATACCGGCGTTGCGTTTCGCAACTGGGAACAGTTCCGCAAGGCCCCGGACTTCGAATGGACGCATTTCGTCGACCCGTGCGACCTCGTCGACGGCAAGCTCGTGCAAGGGCGGTGCACGAACCGCGACCCACTCGATCGCAACGGCCACGGTACGTTCGTCGCCGGGGAGATCGCCGAGTCGACCAACAACGGGCGCGGGCTGACCGGCCTTGCCTACGGGGCGTCGATCATGCCCGTCCGGATCCTCGACGCCAGCGGCGAGGGCGACGCGGCGACGATCTCGCACGGGATCCGCTACGCGGCCAGTCACGGCGCGAAGGTGATCAACCTGAGCCTCGAGTTCGACATCGGCGTACGAGCCGCGGACATCCCCGACATCATCAGCGCAATCGGCTACGCCCATCGGCGCGGCGTCGTCGTGGTCGCGGCGGCGGGGAACGAAGGCGCGAGCGAGCTCGCGTATCCGGCGGCCGACTCGATGGTGATCTCGGTCGGCGCGACGACCGCCGACCGCTGCCTGGCCGACTATTCGAACTTCGGCTCCGAGCTTGACCTCGTCGCTCCCGGCGGCGGCGACGACTCTGCGGGACTGTCTGATCCGGTCTGCCAGGCCGATGTCGATCGCAACCTTCCCTCGATCTACCAGCAGACGCTGCTCAATCCCCCGTTTAGCTGGAGTCGCTTCGGCTACCCGGGCGGGATGTTCGGCACCTCGATGTCCTCGCCCGACGTCGCCGCGACGGCCGCGCTGGTGATCGCCAGCGGCGTGATCGGCCCCAATCCGAGCGCGGACCAGATCCTCAAGCGGCTCGAGCAGACCGCGCGCCCGCTCGGTGGCTCGCAGCCGAACCCCGACTACGGGTGGGGGCTGCTCGACGCCGGCGCGGCCACGGCTCCGATCACCGGCGCCGCGCCCGTCGCCGGCACCCGCCGCTGACCGCGGCCACGGCGCCCCCGCCCTCGCCACCGCCCACCTCGACCAGCGCTACCGCGATCAGGTCGTGCGGACGATCAACACCGAGCACGGCGCGTGGTGGGAAACCTTGTTCGGAACCGAGCCGAGCAGGAAGCGCTTGGCGCCGGTCATGCCGCGGTTGCCGATCACGATCAGATCCGACCGCTGCTCCTCGGCGACGTCGAGGATCGCATCGGCGGCGTCGCCCTGGCGTGCGAACGTCTCGACGTCGCCGACCCCCGACTGCTCGGCCTCTTGCCGGGCGCTGTCGAGCACCGCGAGCACGTCCTCGCGCGGGTTGACGAGCCACTGCACGTCGCTGGGGGCCTCGAGGCGCTCCTTGCGCAGGCGCTGTTGGGGCACGGGCTCGTACGCGCTGACGATCTGCAGGCGCGCGCCGAGCTCGCGGGCGAGGTCGATCGCGTGCCGGACCGCGGTGGTCGCGGTCGTGGAGCCGTCGGTGCCGACCAGGATCGAGCCGAACATCGGCCGCGGATATTAACCGCGGCCCTCACCCGAGCTTGGTGATCGCCGCGGCCCTCACACGAGCTTGGTGATCGCGATCACCATCCCGGCGAACACGAACACGCAAATCGCGACCTGCGTCCAGTACCAGAACCGTGGCATTGCGACAACGTTAGCGACGGGCGGCAAAGCTCGATCGCCCCACCGACGACCAAGGCACCCGGCCGCCGCTCTATCGTCCGCCACATGGCGCAAGCCCTGAGCCCAGCGCTGAAGGCCGTCAGCGACGCCGTGCTGGCGGTCGCCTCGCAGCTGTCGGTCGACGAGGTGCTGCAGCGGCTCGTGCACCAGGCCCGCGAGCTCGCCGGCGCACGGTTTGCGGCGCTCGGGATCCCCGACGGCGAGGGCGGCTTTCGCCGCTTTCTGGTGTCGGGGATGAGCGATCGGCTGGTCGCGGCGATGGGCCCGTTGCCGCGAACGCACGGGATGCTCGGCGCGATGCTGCAGACGCCGACCCCGTACCGGACCGACGACATCCACGGCGATGCCCGCTTCCGGGGCTGGTGGCCGCGCGCGCATCCGGACATGCGCTCGTTCCTCGGCGTCCCGATCGTCGCGCGCGCCGAGGTGATCGGCGCCTTCTACCTGACCGAGAAGGAGGGCGGGGCGTTCGACGCGGCCGATCAGGAGCTGATCGAGCTGCTGGCGGCGCACGCGGCGATCGCGATCACCAACGCCCGCCTGTACGAGCGCAGCCGCGAGCTGTCGATCGTGTCCGAGCGCAACCGGCTTGCGCTCGAGCTGCACGACGTCGTCAGCCAGAAGCTGTTCAGCCTGACGCTGACCGCGGAGGCGGCCGCGACGCTGCTGGACCGCGACCCGCAGGCCGCCCGCGCGCATCTCGAACGGCTGCGGGCGCTGGCGCGCGAGGCACGCGACGAGCTGCGCTCGCTGATCCTCGGCCTGCGCCCGCCCGAGCTCGAGCGCGACGGGCTCGTGGGCGTGCTGCGCAAGGAGCTCGAGATGCTCGCGCGCGTGCACGGCGTCGAGATCGAGCTGCAGGCCGACGGCGCGATCGACGAGCGCGCCCAGCCCGCCGAGCGCCGCGTCGCGGTGCTGCGGATCGCCCACGAAGCGGTCCACAACGCCCTGCGCCACGCGCGCGCCCAGCACGTCCGCGTCGCGCTGCGCGCATCCGGCGGGCGGCTCGTCGTCGAGGTCAACGACGACGGCGTCGGGTTCGAGCCCGGGCGCGCCGAGCTGCGCTCGCGTCACCTCGGCTTGACCTCGATGGAGGAGCGCGCGCACGAGCTCGGCGGCCGGCTGCAGATCCGCTCGGCCCCGGGCGCGGGGACGACCGTGCGGCTGGAGCTCGCGCCGTGATCCGGGTGCTGATCGTCGACGACCACGCGGTCGTGCGCGAGGGCCTGCGCGCGTTTCTCGAGCTCCAGGACGGCCTCGAGGTGGTCGGCGAGGCGCACGACGGCGTCGATGCGCTCGAGCAGGTGCAGCGACTGGCCCCGGACGTGGTCCTGATGGACCTGGTGATGCCGCACCTCGACGGCGTCGCGGCGATGCGCGAGCTTCGCCACCAGGCGCCTCGCAGTCGCGTGATCGTGCTGACCAGCTTCCTCGACGACGAGCGGCTGCTGCCCGCGATCCAGGCCGGCGCCGCCGGCTACCTGCTCAAGGACGTCGAGCCGGCCGAGCTCGCCCGCGCGATCCGCGCCGCCCACGCCGGCGAGGCGGTGATCGCACCGAGCGCGGCGGCGCGGCTGGTGCAGGCGATCGCCGACCGCTCGAGCCCGGCGCTGCGCGACCCCGAGCCGCTGACGCGACGCGAGCGGGAGGTACTCGAGCTGATCGCAGCCGGACGCTCCAACAAGCGGATCGCGTTCGAGCTCGGGATCGCGGAGAAGACCGTCAAGACGCACGTCGGCCACCTGTTCGACAAGCTCGGCGTGACCGACCGCACGCAGGCGGCGCTGCTCGCCGTCCGCGAGGGCCTCGTCGGTCCCCGTCAGTCCTAGGACCTAGGCCTAGGACCAATTGCCGCTGGTAACCCCGACCGCGCCGGTCCTACGGTGCGGGGCATGCCAATTGCAATCATCACAGGAGCCTCGCGGGGACTGGGCCTCGCGCTCGCCCGGGCGCTTGCGCAGCGCGGCTGGGCGCTGGTGCTCGACGCGCGCGGCGGGGAGGACCTCGAGCGGGTCGCCCGCGAGCTCGGCGCGATCACCGAAGTCGCTGCGCTGGCCGGCGACGTGGCCGACGACTGGCATCGCAACGCGCTGGTCGAGGCTGCCGGCGAGGACATCGACCTGCTGGTCAACAACGCCAGCACGCTGGGATTGAGCCCGCAGCCGGCGCTCGCCGAATATCCGCTCGCGGTGCTCGAGCGCGTGTATCGCGTCAACGTGTTCGCGCCGCTGGCGCTCGCGCAGCTGGCGCTGCCGCGGATGCGCGACGGCGGGGCCGTGGTCAACGTCAGCTCCGACGCGGCCGCCGAGCCGTACGAGGGCTGGGGCGGCTACGGGTCCGCCAAGGCCGCGCTCGACCAGCTATCGGCGATCCTCGGCGTCGAGCAGCCGTCGCTGCGCGTCTACGCCGTCGATCCCGGCGACATGCACACCGAACTGCACCAGGCGGCGTTCCCGGGACAGGACATCTCCGACCGTCCGCCGCCCGAGGACAGCGTGCCGGGGCTGCTGGCGCTGATCGCGGGGGGCTTGCCAAGCGGCCGCTACGTGGCCAGGGAGCTCGTCGATGCACGCGCCGGCGTTTGAGCTGCCCGCCGCGCTCGAGGCGCGCGAGCCGGCCGAGGCCCGCGGGCTTGCGCGCGATGCCGTGCGGCTGATGGTCGCGCGGCGCGCCGACGCGAGCATCGAGCACCGCCGCTTCTGCGAGCTGCCCGAGCTGCTGGTACCCGGCGACCTGCTCGTGGTCAACGTCTCGGCGACGATCCCGGCCGCGATCGCCGCGCAGCGCGCCGATGGGAGCGAGGTGCGCGTCCATGTCGCGACCCGGGCGCCCGGGCTTGACGACCGCTGGCGGGTGGTCGAGCTACGCAGCCCCGACGGCGCGCGACCGGTCCGCGGCCGCGCCGGGGAGCGGCTCGTGCTGGCCGGCGGCGACGGTGACACGCTCGAGCTGGTCGCGCCGTACGCGTCCGGCGCGCGGCTGGCGCTCGCGCGCCTGTACGGCCCGCTGAGCGTCGAGCAGCTACTGACAAAGCACGGCGAGCCGATCCGCTACGGCTACGTGTCGGGTGGCTGGCCGCTGGCCGCCTACCAGAACGTGTACGCGACGGTTCCCGGCAGCGCCGAGATGCCGAGCGCCGGCCGGCCGTTTACGCCCGAGCTGATCACGACGCTGGGTGCGCGCGGGGTGCGCGTCGCACCGCTCGTGCTGCACGCGGGCGTGTCATCGCCTGAGCGCCACGAGCCGCCGTTCCCCGAGCAGTACGAGCTGCCCGAGCCGACCGCGCGGCTGGTGGCGGCGACGCGCGGTTGGGGCGGTCGGGTGATCGCGGTCGGCACGACGGTCGTCCGCGCACTCGAGACCGCCGCGCAAAGCGACGCCGGAATCGCGGCCGCGCGCGGGTGGACGAACCTCGTGATCGGCCCCGAGCGCGAGCTGCGCGTCGTCGACGGCCTGATCACGGGGTGGCA
This sequence comes from Solirubrobacteraceae bacterium, assembly GCA_049518835.1. GTDB lineage: Bacteria > Actinomycetota > Thermoleophilia > Solirubrobacterales > Solirubrobacteraceae > Palsa-465. Next base: position 7,409 of record JBEKRJ010000047.1, on the reverse strand, counting down.
CGAGCCCGAGGCCTCGCACCTGCAGCTGCTGAGCGCCGTGGCCGGCGCGCCGTTGCTCGCGCGCTGCTACCGCGAGGCGCTCGCGCGCCGCTACCTGTGGCACGAGTTCGGCGACAGCCACCTGATCATGCCGTAGCGCCGCTTACCGGAGGGCCTCCGCGTCGAGGTCGTCCAGCAGCCCGATCGCGCGCGGGTCGGCGTCCGCGTCGAGCAGCACGGCGCCCCCCGGCCAGTACGGATGGGGCGCAACCGCGCCGTGCAACAACAGCGGCTCGTACACCCACGAGCCGCTGTTGAGGATCCGCGGCCGGTCCCCCGGGCCGCGCCACTGCCCCGGGCGGTCGCCCGCCAGCGGCCCGAGCCGGTGCACGTGTCCGAACACGACGGTCTCGGCGTCGATCGCGAGCCGGTGCACGACGCGGGCGAGCGCCGGGATGCTGGCGTTGCGCATCTGGGTCTCGAGCACGGCCGCGAACAGCGGCGCGTACCTAGGCTGCAACAGCCGTCGCGGCACGTGCGGCATCGTCGCCGCGCGCGCGACCTCGGCGAGGTCGTCGAGCAGCGCGATCGCCGGTCGCGGCAGCCACCGCGCCGCGCGCACGAGCGACGGGCGGCGCGCGCGCTCATAGGCGATCGGGGTGGCGCCGTCGCGGGGCAGGCGCCCGAGCAGGCCGCGCGCGAGCCCGAACGCCGATTCCGGGAACAGGTGGCGGTCGAGGTAGTGGCCGTGCGTCGCCCACACCCGGTCTGACAGCCACGCGCCCGGATAGTGCGCGCTGATCCGCGCCGGCGCCAGCAACGCTGCGAGTCGCGCGAGCGCCGGGCTGGCGTCGAGCGGGACCGTGGACGCCGGGGTCAGCGCCTCGGCCTCGGCCTCGACCCAGCGCGAGACCAGCCGCCGGTCGTGGTTGCCGGGCACGACCAACACCTCACGGGCGCTGCCGACCCGCTCGCCAATCGCCCTGAGCACGGGCTCCGCGACCCGCATCGTGTACCCGGGCCGGCCTTCGGCGAGGTCGACGATGTCACCGAGCAAGACCAGCCGGTCGACGTCCGCGAGCGCCGCGAGCAGGCGCCGCAGCGGCGCGGGGCGCTGCAGGACGCCGTTGTGGCGCAGCGCGCCGAGGTGCAGGTCCGAAACGACGAGGGTCCGCACGGAGGCGGACCCTACTCAGCCGCTCGGCGGCTGCCGCGCCGGATCGCGAAACTGCACGACCCGGTGGTTGTGATCTCAGCTGATCGTGGCAGCGACTCCAAAGTGGATCGGCACGCCGCGGGCGACGACGAGCACGGGGTAGGTCGCGTTCTCGATCATGTTCTGGGCGGCCGAGGTGATCATCACGCGACCCTCGGGCGCCTCCGAGCGCGAGCCGACGACCAGCAGGTCGATGCGCCGCTCGTCGCGGGTGACGCGCGCGCCGAGCCGATCGGCCAGCACCCGTGCGGTCTCGATCGCCGCGTCGTCGCCGGGCGCGGCGAGCACCCCGACCGTGCGGACGTGCGGCACGTGAGTGGTGCTGTAGCCGGCGGGCGCAATCGCGACCGCGGCGTGGCCGCCCTCGAGCAGCGCCTGCGTCGAGTGCTGCGGCGAGATATGGCCCGCGGCGGTGCGGTACTCGGAGCCGAACACGATGATGTCGGCCTGCTCCTGGTCGACGAGCCACTTGAGGCCGTCGGCCGTCGAGGCGCTGACGACGACGCGCCGCTCGAGCTCGAGGTCGCCGAGCAGCTGGGCGCCGCGCTCGAGCAGCTCCTCGGTCTCGTGCTCCTCGACCAGCTCGCGCTCGCGGCGCTGCTGCGTCGCGTGCCGGACGTATGCGAGCGTCAGCCCCGCGCCGGCCTCGGCCAGCACGCGGCCGAGCATCAGCGCGTCGCGATCGTTCTCGGTGTCGTCATAAGAAATGATTGCTCTGGGTTCCATCCTCTGCCTCCGTTGAAGCGGGCGTGCGTAGCTGTGCCTGTCGAGGGTTCGATTGAGGATTGCATCCGACTGCTATCAGCACTAATGAAGTTGGTCATCCTCACGATAAGCTCTGCTAATGCTGAACTTGGGGCGCCTGCGAGTGCTGTGCGAGGTGGTCGCCAGCGGCTCGTTCTCGGCTGCGGCCGAGGCGCTGTCGTACACGCAGTCGGCGGTGTCTCAGGCCGTCGCGCGGCTCGAGGCCGAGACCGGCGCGATCCTGGTCGTGCGCGACCGCCGTCGCGTGCGCCCGACCGCTGCCGGCGCGACCCTGGTGGCGCACGCGGAGGCGATCTTCGCCCAGGTTCAGGCGGCTGAGGCCGAGCTTGCGGCCGTCCTCGGGGTCCGGGGCGGGCGCCTGCGGGTGGCGTCGTTTCCGTCCGCGGGCTCGACGCTGATGCCGCTCGCGGTGGCGACCTTTCGCGAACGCCACCCCGAGGTCGAGCTGTCGCTGGCGGAGGGCGAGCCCGAGGAGATCGCGCCACGGCTGCGCGCCGGCGAGTTCGACCTCGCGCTGCTGTTCGACTTCCCCGGCGTCGGCGAACGCCTCGACGCCGGGCTGCGGACGTTGCGGCTGCTCGACGACCCGATGCACGTGGTGCTGCCGTCGCACCATCCCCTGGCGGCAAAGCCGGCGTTGATGCTCGGCGACCTGCAACACCAGCAATGGGTGCAGACGTCGGCGTCGAGCCCGTGCGCGCGCCATGTCGTGAGGTCCTGCCTGGCGGCGGGTTTCGAGCCCAACGTGACGTTCGAGAGCGATGACTACGAGACCGTGCAGGGGCTCGTCGCCGCGGGCGTCGGCGTCGCCTTGATTCCGCGCCTGGCGCTGACGCGCGTGCATTCCGGGATCGTGATCCGCGCGCTGGCGCCACACAGCCCCGTGCGCACGGTCGTTGCAGCGACGAACAGCGCGCCGGGGGGCACCCCTGCCGCCGACACGATGGTGGCCGTGCTGTCGGACGTCGCGCGCCGCTACACCGACGCGCCGGTCCAGCTCGCGTGAGGGGTTTTAGGGGGGGTTGGCCTGCAGCGGGCCGACGCCGCCGGCGCCCGGTCGGGCTGACGCGCCCCGGGTCTCAGCGGGCGACGGGCGATCGCGCGCTGACCGCGACGAACCACGGCCCCTCGTACACGATCGAACCGCCGCCCAGCTCCGCGGCGAGCGCCGCGGCGTCGAAGTAGCGCTTGTACACCTGAAAGCTCGAGCCGTCGTTGAGCACGCGCAACTGCCACTCCTCCGCGTCGTGATCGGGCCGGCGGGCGGAGTCGACGACCACCAGTTCTACGCTCACGCGCCACGCCTGCACGAGGAACTGCTCGCGCTCGGCCGCCGACAGGTGACCGTAGAAGTGTGCCGTGACGACGCGCTCGAACGCACCGTCGTCGAACGGCAGCGCGAGCGCTTCGCCGCACACGACGGTCGCGCCAGGCAACCGCTCACGGGTGATCGCGACCATCCGCTCGCTTTGATCCAGCGCTGTGATCGTTCCCGGCAGATAGCGCGTCAAGAACCCGGTGCCGCAGGCGACGTCGAGCGTGCGCGCCGGCGCCAGCCCAGCCAGCGCGCGCGCCAGCGCCGCGACGTCCTGCTCCCAGCCGGGCCGCTCGCGCGCCGCGAACTTGCCCTCGCCGAGGTACCACTCGTCGTATTCGCGGGCGCGGGCTTCGTAATACTGCTTCATCTCACGCTCGATCGTCCCATACTGTGAAGCGATGTCGCGCGAGCGCAGGCTCAGCTTCGGCGAGGTCGCCGAGCTTTACGACCGCGCGCGCCCGTCTTACCCGGCGGCGCTGGTCGACGATCTGGTCGTGATCGCACAGCTCGGGCCGGGGCGGCGCGCGCTCGAGGTCGGCGCCGGGACCGGGAAGGCGACGACGCTGCTCGCCGCTCGCGGAGCAGAGGTGGTCGCGCTCGAGCCGAGCCCGGAGATGGCGGCGGTCGCCCGGCGCCGCTGCGCGCGCTACCCGGACGTGGAAATCGAGGAGGTCGAGTTCGAGCACTGGCAACCCGGCGGGCGACGGTTCGCGCTCGTGTACTCGGCGCAGGCATGGCACTGGATCTCGCCCGCGGCGCGATACTGCGTCGCCGGCGAAGCGCTCGTGGCCGGCGGGACGCTCGCGGCGTTCTGGAACTACCCCGACTGGGACGTATGCGAGCTGCGCGACGAGCTGCGCGATGCCTACCGGCGCACAGCCCCGGAGTCGCTGGTCGATGGCCCGATGAACCCGGGCGGCCGGTCGCCATCCGAGCGCTGGTCGCGGTGGGCGGACGAGATCGCCGCCAGCGCCCGGTTCGCCTCCCCCGAGGTCCGCCGCTACCGATCCTCGCGCGAGTACTCGACCGCCGAGTACGTCGCGCTGCTGCGCACCCACTCCGATCACCTGATCCTCGCCGACAGCACCCGCGAGGCGCTGCTGAGCGCGGTCGCCGGCGTGCTCGACGCGGATCGCGGCAAGCTTGCGCTCACGTACGTGACCAGCCTGTGCCTGGCTCGCGCGCGGTGCGCATGAGCGCGACGGGAGTGGTGCTCGGCGATGACGGCGTGCGGCGCTGCCGGTGGGGCGACAGCGCACCCGAGTACCGGGCCTACCACGATCGCGAGTGGGGCTTTCCGGTCGCCGACGACGTGCCGCTGTTCGAGAAGCTCAGCCTCGAAGGGTTCCAGGCCGGGCTGTCGTGGCTGACGATCCTGCGCAAGCGCGAGGCGTTCCGGCGCGCGTTTGCCGGCTTTCAGTTCGAGCGCGTCGCCCGTTTCGGCGATCATGACGTGCAGCGCCTGCTCGCCGACGCCGCGATCGTGCGCCACCGCGGCAAGATCGAGGCGGTGATCAACAACGCCCGGCGCGCGCTCGAGCTCGTCGCCGCCGAAGGGTCGCTGGCGGCGTTCGTGTGGCGCTACGAGCCGCCTGCCCGTGACCGCGCGCTTGACCACGCGGCGCTGGCGGGCATCGCGCAGAGCGACCAGTCCAGGGCGCTGGCGCGGGAGCTCAAGCGGCGCGGGTGGCGCTTTGTCGGTCCGACGACGGTCTACGCGTTCATGCAGGCGATGGGGCTGGTCAACGACCACCTCGACGGCTGTGATGCGCACAGCGCCGTGGCGCACGCGCGGGCCGCGTTCGTGCGCCCGTGAGCGTCGGGATCGGCGCCGCGGCGTCGTTGGGCGAGCGGCGGGCGCTGGGCCGTGTCGCGATCGACCCGAGCGGTCTGCAGCCCGGCGTCCGAAATCACGGGTTTTGAGGATTCAGCACGCTCGCGGCGATGACGATCTTTGTAACAGACGTGTACACGCTCGAACTCGATCTAACGCCCGTGCGATGGCTCGCCGAGGCCGACCCCAACCACCGCGCGTGGCAACACGTGTGGAGCGCGCTACCGGGTCATGATCGCGATCCGGCGTTGGTCGCGCTGGCGGTCAACTGGCTGGACGCGGTCGACCCCAACCATCGCTCGTGGCAGTACGTGTGGAGCGCGTTGCCCGGTCACGACTTAGACCCGGCGCTGGTCGCGCTGGCGGTGCGCTGGCTGGTGGCGGTCGACCCCAACCATCGCTCGTGGCAGTACGTGTGGAGCGCGTTGCCCGGTCACGACCGCGACCCTGAGTTGGTCGCGCTCGCGACGCGCTGGCTGCACGAGGTCAAGCCCGGCCACAGCTCGTGGCAGTACGTCTGGAGCGCGCTGCCGGAGTGCGAGCGCGACCCCGGGCTCGTCACGCTCGCCGAGCGGTGGCTGGCGACCGTCGATCCCGAGCACCGCTCGTGGCAGTTCGTCTGGAGCGCGCTGCCCGAGCACGACACCAAGCCCGAGCTCGTGGCACTCGCGACGGCTTGGCTAGACGGGGTCGACTGCGGGCACCGCTCATGGGCGTACGTTTGGGAGCAACTGCCGGGCCACGGCTCCGCGCCGGAGTTGATCGCGACCGCTGAGCGCTGGCTGGCCGAGGTCGGCCTCGGTCATCGCTCATGGCCGCACGTGTGGCTCCGACTGCCGCCGGGCTCGCAGCTGGCGACAGCCGCGCTCGCCGGCTCGTGGTTGCGGGTCAACGAGGCGACCCGTGCGGTCGCAGGGCGCGTCGCCACCGCCCTGCGCGAGCTCTCATCCGAGTGAGATGTCTCCTCGCTTGAGCGCGAGCAGCACCGCGTGCGTTCGGTTGCGCGCGCCCAGCTTGGCCAGGCAGTGTCGGATGTGCGTCTCGACCGTCGCGATCGAGATGTGGAGATCGCGGGCGATCGTCGCCCCGGTCTCGCCGAGAGCGACCAGCGCCAGGACCTCGCGCTCGCGCCCCGAGAGGTCGGCCTCGGCCCCGCCGTGCTGATGAACCTCGCCGGTTGTGCCCGGCTGGGGATCGAGCACCGTAACGTGCAATCCGTTGCAGGCGTTCGCGGTCGCGGTGTAAGCGGCGTGTAGTCGCTGCCCATCGGGCATCAGCAGCTCGCACACGCCGGTCTGGGTGCCGTTGGCGAGGAACTCGCCCCACAGCAGATGCAGTGCCGGAAGGTTCTCGGGCGGGGTCACGTCGTCGACCCGCAACGTCAGCACGCCGCGCTGCGAGCGGCGGAACAGCAGGCACGCGGCATGGTTCGCGGCCCGGTAGCGGCGTGTGTCGTCGAGTGCCAGCATCGGCAACAGGCTGCGCCAGAAAGTCTCCGGGCAGCCGGCCGAGTGCTCGCTGCGCGTGGGTGTAGTCGAGGTACTGCGCATCCCTGGTTCCGTCGCGTAATCGTGCCCCCTTTTTCACACCCTTACGCAACCGCGCCCGATCTGCGCTGGCGCGAGCGATAATCGGCCGGTGGCCTACGACGAGGATCTCGCCGGCCGAGTCCGCGAGCTGATCGCGGCCGAGCCCGGCGTCACCGAGAAGCGCATGTTCGGCGGCCTCGCGTTCCTGATCGCCGGCAACATGTCGGTCAGCGTCAGCGGTCAGGGCGGCCTGTTGCTGCGTTGCGATCCGGCCGACACCGAGGCGCTGGCGGGCAAGCCGCACGCCGCCCGCTTTCAGATGCGCGGACGCGAGCTGGACGGCTGGTTGCGGGTCGACGTCGAGGGGGTGCGGACCAAGCGCCAGCTCGAGCGGTGGGTCGACCGTGGCGTCAGCTATGCGCGGTCGCTGCCGCCCAAGGGCTAAGGACACCGTGGTCGTAACTCGAGCGCAAGGCGCAAGGCGCCGGCCGGTGGCGGGCGAGGGGCGCTACAGGCCGGTTGGGTGGCGGACTACGAAGCCGCTGAACTCGCCGCCGCCCTGCGCCCAGCGCGTGCCGGTCACTGCCTGCGCGACGGTGTCAAAGCGCCAGCCGGCGACCTCCATCCAGACATGGCCGGCATTCGCGTAGACGGTGATCCAGCGCCCCGGTCCAGGCTCGCCCCATGTCTCGAAGTCACCCGAGACCATCGGCGCGCTGACCAGTCCCGCAGCCGCGAGCGCGTAGCTGACCGAGCCCGAGCAGTCGT
>JBEKRJ010000046.1:0-13413 GCA_049518835.1 Solirubrobacteraceae bacterium | reverse complement strand
AGCACCGCCGGACGTCGCTGCCCGGTGCCGCGACCGGGTCGATCGCGGTCACCGCGTAGCCAGCATCGCGCAGGGAACGAGCGAGCTCCCCCCTCCCGCTCCGATCTCCAGCACGGCGCGGGCGGCTGCGGCAGCGACGCCCTGACGAACGCCAGCAGGTCACGAGTCAGCATGCCCGGATGATCACACACGATCCCAAAGCCAAGCGTGACAGACCAGCAAAGCCGCTCCGGGCACGTCACGTTGTGTCCGGCAGACGACCACAACGTGACACCCGAGGGAGTGAGATCACCGGCTGCAACGTTGTTCCAGCCTCGACGCGCGCGTCTTGGAGGATCCAGCGCCTGCGCGCACCGGAAGCGCCAGGCCGGTTTGGACGCTAGGCCGCAGCGCACAGGCTCGATTGCCTGCGATTACGGATGCGGGGTGCGCCTCGAAATACGGATCAGGTTTCGTGGGTTTTGGGATGCCGATCTTGTGGTGATCGCGATGGCCGAGGTCACCGCGGCCGGCATCTACATGCAGTACTGGTTCCCGGGGCTACCGCAGTGGATCCCTGCGCTGGCGGCATTGGTGATGCTGTTAGGGGCCAATCTGATCGCGGTCGGCGTATTCGGTGAGTTTGAGTTCTGGTTTGCGATCATCAAGGTCGTCACGATCATCGGCATGATCGTGCTCGGCTTGGCGATCCTCGTGCTGGGGATCACCGATCTCGGTCATACCGCAAGCGTGTCGCACCTGTGGTCGTCGGGCGGGTTCTTCCCGAAGGGCATCAAGGGGCCGTTCCTGGCCTTACAGATGGTGATGTTCGCGTTCCTCGGGGTCGAGTTGATCGGGGTCACCGCCGGCGAGGCGCAGAACCCCGAGAAGACGATCCCGTCGGCCGTGAACAAGGTCATCTGGCGAATCCTGATCTTCTACGTCGGCGCGCTATTCATCATCATGACGCTGGTCGCGTGCCGGCCAAGGCGTTCGCATACATCACCAGCATCGCGACCGTGTGCGGCCTGTTCGTCTGGGCGATGGTGATGGTCGGCCACATGCGCTACCGCCAGGTCGTCAAGTCCGGCCGCCTGCCCGAGGGCAAGTTCCGGATGCCGATCTCGCCTCTCGGGGACTGGATCGTGCTCGCTTTCCTGGCCCTGGTCACGGTCCTGATGGCGTGCAACAGCAGCACGAGGATCGGCCTGTATGTCGCGCCGGCGTGGGTCGCGGCGCTCGTGATCGGCTACTTCGCCTCGCGCAAGCATCACATTCGCCTCACCCCCGCGAGCGCACCCGCCCGGCAGCTGGAGTTCCTCGGCCAACCGGTGCTCGCCGAGGAGCCGCAGATCGCCGACGACCACGAGCGCGTTGGCGAGTCGACCAACGGCCGTGTCAAGGTCCACGCGTGACCTCTGTCCGTCAGTCAGTCAGTAAGTAAGTAATAACTCGATGATTGTTGATTTGGAGATGACGTAAAGATGCGAATTGGTGTCGTGAAGGAGATCAAGCCAGCAGAGCGTCGCGTGGCGCTCACGCCCGCCGGCGCACATGAGCTGGTCGCGCTCGGTAACGAGGTACTCGTCGAGACGCAGGCCGGAGTCGGGTCGGGGTTCTCAGACGATTCGTACACGATCGCCGGCGCGCGGGTCGTGCCGACTGCCGCGGACATCTGTGAGCAGGTCGAGCTGCTGCTCGAGGTCAAGGAGCCGATTGCGCCCGAGTACGGGCTGATGCACTCAGACCTGACGATGTTCACCTACTTCCACCTCGCCCCCGACCGGCCGCAGACCGAAGCGATCGTGACCTCCGGCGCGACCGCGATCGCGTACGAAACCGTGGAGACCGCTAATGGGCACCTGCCGCTGCTGGCGCCGATGAGCGAGATCGCCGGCCGGCTGGCAGCCCACGCGGGCGCGTACTTCCTGCAGGCTCCGCTCGGCGGCCCCGGCATCCTGATCGGCGGGGTCACCGGGGTCGCTCCGGCCAAGGTCGTGGTGATCGGCGGCGGCGTCGTCGGCACCGGCGCGGCGCGGATCGCGCTCGGCACCGAGGCAGAGGTGACGATCCTCGAGCGCTCGCTTGATCGCCTGCACGAACTCGATCAGTACTTCGGCTCGCGCGCCCGGATCTTGATGTCCGACGCGCTGATTCCCCAGCGCGAGCTCAGCGAGGCGGACATCGTGATCGGCGCCGTGCTCGTCCCGGGCGCGCTCGCCCCGAAGCTCGTGACGCGCGAGATGCTGGCGCTGATGAAGCCGCGCTCGGTGATCGTCGACGTCGCGATCGATCAGGGCGGCTGCTTTGAGACCTCGCACCCGACCACCCATGGCGACCCGGTGTACGAGGTCGACGGGATCCTGCACTACTGCGTCGCAAACATGCCCGGCGCGGTCCCCGTCACGTCCACCCGCGCGCTCACCAACGCGACCCTGCCGTACGTGCGGGCGCTGGCAACCCTCGGCGTCGATGCCGCGCTCGCAGCCGACCCCGGTTTCGCCAAGGGACTGAACGTCAAGGCCGGCGAGATCACATACGGGCCGGTCGCCGAAGCGTACGCCCAAGGAGCACCCGTCGCCGCCTGGTAACGGCACCAGCTCAAAACGAACACCGATCCCCGCCCAGCGCCGGCGACATCAGCGCCCCACCGCGCCAGCCGGCGCCGGCGAGGATCACCAAAGCACGCGGGCCGTCGCTGCACCGACGGCCCGCGTGCGCGTGCGCCGGGCGGGCGTCGGGAGCCCGGGGGTCGCGTCAGAGGGGCTGTCCGTCGCGGTGGTAGAACCTGGGGACCCGCTTTGAGATCTCGCACAGCAGCTCGTAGTTGATCGTCCGGACCCGCTTGGCGAGCTGCTCGACCGTCTGGCGCTCGGCGCCGTCGGCACCGATGATCGTGGCGGCGGCCCCGATCCGGGCCGTCGGCTCGGCCCCGAGATCGATGGTGATGTTGTCCATGCTGACGGTGCCGACCAGCGGATAGCGACGCCCGTCGATCAGCACGTCGCAGTTGTTGGTCAGCTCGCGGCGGATGCCGTCGCCGTAGCCGATCGGGATCGTTCCGATCCACGTGTCGCGCGCGGCCACGAACCGCCGGCCATAGCCGACGCTGTCGCCCGGACGTGCGAGCTTGACCGCCGCTAGATACGAGCTCAGCTCCAACGCCGGCTCGAGCCCGCGCGCGGCGGGGTCCTCGTGCATCGGATCACAGCCGTAGATCGCGATCCCGCAGCGAACGAGATCGAAGTGGCTCGCCGGCATGCGCAGGGTCGCCGCGCTGTTGGCCGCGTGCGCGACGACTCCGGGCGCGAGCCGGCGCATCTGCGCGGCGAACTCCGAGAAAGCGGCCAGTTGCTGCTCGGCGAACCACAGGTCGTCCTCGTCGGCGGTCGCGAGGTGCGTCATCGCGCCGACCAGCGCCAGTGCGGGGCCCGCCGCCTGCACCCGGCGCGCGACCGCAAGCGCCTCGGTCAGGTCGCGAGTCCCTAAGCGACCCAAGCCGCTGTCGAACTTGACATGAATCCCGACCGGCGCCGACGCGATCGCCGACACGTCGGCGACGAACCGCTCGCTCCACGCGACCAACTCGGCCCCGGAGGCGAGCGCGACCGGAAGCTCCTCGGAGCTGATCGCGCCCATCACCAGCAGCGGCGCGCTGATCCCTGCGGCCCGCAGCTCCGCCGCTTCCTCGGCGCTCACGACCGCAAGCCTGACGGCGCCGCCAGCGAGCGCCGCACGCGCGACGGGGGCCGCCCCATGGCCGTAAGCGTCGGCCTTGACCACGGCGCAGACGCCACCGCCGTCAAGCTCGCGGCCCAGCCGCGCGACGTTTCGCTCGATCGCGGCGAGGTTGACCCGGGCTTGCGCACGCAAAGTCATCGCAGCGTGACCCTAGTACCCCAACGCGCAGGCGGTCAACGGTGGCGCCCCCGCGAGCGGCTGACCACGCCGGCGGCTCACCGGGCCGATCCTCGCCGATGCTCGCCGATGGCGTGTATGTTCGAATTGAGCGAGCAACATGAGCGACCGAGGGAACGACTCGCAGGAGCTGCGCGCTCGCATGGTCAATGCGTTTGAGCGCGCGTACGCCGCCGCGCTGCTGGCAGGTGACGAGATCGCGGCGGAGATCGTGATCCGCGAGGCGATCGACGCCAAGCTCAGCGCCGCCGAGATCGACGAGCGGATCATCGCCCCGGCGCTGTGGCTGGTGGGCGAGCTGTGGCAACGCGGCGAGATCTCCGTCGCCGACGAGCATCTTGCGACCGAGATCTCGATCCGCGTCCTGGCGTTGCAGCGCGAGGCGCAGCGCGTCGCGCACGCCCGAGCGCGTCACCGGGTGATGCTCGCGACACCCGCCGGCGAGTTGCACGTCGTCGCCCTGCGGATGATAAGCAACCTGCTCAGCGAGGCCGGCTATTGGGTCGTGATGCTCGGTGCGGACGTGCCGGCAGATGCTCTCGCGGGGGCCGTCAGGCGCCACCATCCTGATGTCGTCTGCTTGAGCGTGACGATGCCACTGCTCACGCGGCAGCTGCTGGATGCGGTCGCGCAGGTCCGGTCCGCCTGGCCCGCCGCGCGATTTGTCCTCGGCGGGCGCGGGCTCACCGGCCCGCTGCGCGCGCAAGTGGGGATCGAGGTCTGCGAGCGCCTCTCGGACGCCGTGGATGCCGTTGACGCGGCCATCCAGCAGGCGGGCCTCAACTGACCTGGACCCTCGGCGGCTCGGTCACCCGCCGACCTGGACCGGCGCCTCGGGGAGCTTGCCGCCGGCCGGCTTGCCCGGCGTGATCCGGTCGACGTGAAGCGAAAGCGAGTAGGTTGCGCGTCAGTGCAACCAGCTGTCGCTCCGGTGCCCGCGGCGCATCCGGTGACGCGCTCGGTACCGGCTCGAGGCCGAGCTCCCAGCCGAGCGTACCGGCGTTGAACACGATCGCCCCCGACGCCGTGCTGTAAAGCGTCGTCTCGGCGACGTCGAAGCTGCCGCCAAACGGCGGCCCGCCTGGCTCCGGGCCGCCCATGCAGGGAGCGTAAGCCGAACCGATCAGCTGCGTGCCCGGCGGCGTCTGTGCGGTGCGCCGGTCAAGCTCGTAGCCGCCGATCCCTGCGATCCGCGTGGCGGCGGTGATCCCGGTGTGCGCAAACAGCCAGGCCGGCGACAGCGGCGCGGCCGGCGCCCACGGGTAGTAGCGATACGTCGGCGGGCCGGGGACGTCCAGGCGGGGAGTGATGCAGCCGACGTACGCCGACCCGGTCAGCGCGGCGCCGCCGTCGGCAAACACCCCCGACGGCTGTGAGCGATCGGGATCCAGGGCCGCGAACTGCTTGTAGGCGATGATCGTGTGGTCGCGCTCGCCGGCCGCGCTCGCCGCGGCGCTGGCGCGGGCATAGCGCACGCGCCACGCGAGCGTGTCGGACCCGAGGAACAAGAGGCTCGTGCCCGCGTCAAGCGCGTCCGCAAAGCCCTGGCGCTGTCCTTCAGACCAATACTCGGAGTGGCCGAAGTCGATCAGCGCCCGGTGGTGTCGCAGCTGTGCCGGGTCCTGGTCGACCGACTCGCTGGTCGTGTACGAGACGGGGTAGCCGTAGCGCTCCAGGAAGTAGACCATCGCGACGTCGCGCGCGAAGAACTCGCCCGCGCCGGTGACGCTGTCGTATGGACGGTCATAGGAGACCTCGACCCCCTGGGTGGTGCCGGTCACGCCGACGGCGTCGGCGCCGCCCGGGTACAGGCTGTCGCCGCCCCAGGCGTTGTATGCCTCGTACGTGGAGGTCGGCAGCTGCGCCAGCAGCGGCTGCGGCTTGGCGGCGAGGACGACGAACAGGCAGTCCCGCGCGGCCGCGCGCGTCGCCAGCTTGGCGATGTAGACGCCGGTCGGCAGCGCTGGCGGGACGGTGAAGGTCAGCGTCGGCTTCCAGTCACACTCGGTCAAGCCGGTTGTGAGTTGATGCGTACACGGCGGCTGGCGGACGACCGGGAGGCTGGCTGAGCGCAGGACCTCGCGCCCTCCCTTGCCGCCGTACCAGCCGATCCGGAAGATCTGGATCCGCACGCTGCGGGCGCCGGGCGCGCTGACGTAGATCCGCTCGCGCTGACCGCCGACCACTGCCTCCTCGGCGACGTAGCCCCAGACCGCTCCGTACGCGAGCCCGCCGACGTCGGCGGCCGGACCGGGCAACCGCCAGGCGCTCGTCCCCGGGTACTCGTTCTCCTGCGCCACGGTCGGCGCCGGGCCGACGGCCCGGACCAGCCAGCGATAGACCGGCGCCGGCCGCGGGCGCCCGTGCGGTTGCACGGCACGGGCGCCGGTTGCGACAGTACATGCGAACGCGACCAAGCCGCTGGTGATCGCGGCGGCCGATAGCGCCCGGCTGCGCGTCACGCCGTCGGCTAGCCGGCGGTTGCCTGGCTCTGGGCCCGCAGCTGCGCGCGCAGCTCCGAGCGCCTGATCTTGCCGCTGATCGTCTTTGGCAGCTCGTCGACGAAGTGGACCTCGCGCGGGTATTTGTACGGGGCGGTGCTTTGCTTGACGTAGTCCTGCAGCTCGCGGGCGAGCTCGTCCGAGGCGGTGTGGCCCTCGGCGAGGATGCAGAACGCGGTCACGATCTCCGTGCGCTCGGGATCATCCTTGCCGACGACCGCCGCCTCGATCACCGCCGGGTGCTCGACGAGCACGCTCTCGACCTCGAACGGCCCGATCCGGTAGGCGCTCGACGTGATCACGTCATCCTCGCGGCCCTCGAACCAGAAGTAACCGTCCGGGTCCATCGCGGCGCGATCGCCGGTGAAGTAGAACGGACCCCGGAACCTTCCCGCCGTCGCGTTCGGGTCGTTGTGGTAGCCGGGGAACAGACCGACGGGACGCTCGGGTTGGCACACCACGACGATGTCGCCGACCTCGCCGGTGGGCACCGGCTGGCCGTCGTCGTCGACGATCGTGACGTCGTAGCCCGGCACGGGGCGACCCATCGAGCCGGGCCGCACCTCCATCGAGCGATAGTTGGCGACCAGGCACGTGGTCTCCGTCTGGCCGTAGCCGTCGTAGACCATCAGCCCGCCGGTGCCCCGCTGCCATTCGCGAATCACCTCCGGGTTCAGCGGCTCGCCGGCGCTGGTGCAGTGGCGCAGCGCCGACAGGTCGTGCTTGGCGAAGTCGCCGTGGACGAGTCGCCGGTAGAGCGTCGGCGGCGCGCAGAACGACGAGACGCGGTGGCGGGCGAGGATCTCGAAGATCGTGTCCGGATCCGGTGCGCCCAGCGCGACGTTCAGGATCGCGGCGCGCTCGTGCATCTGCCCGAACAGCCCGCCCCACGCGGCCTTCGCCCAGCCTGTGTCGGTGACCGTCCAGTGCAGGTCACCGGGGCGCAGGTCGTGCCAGAAGCGAGCGGTGCCGATGTGCCCGAGCGCATAGGACTGGGCGTGCTGGACCATCTTCGGGTACGAGACGGTGCCGCTAGTGAAGTACAACAGCATCGGGTCGTCGCGGCCGGTTGGGTCGGCGGGGGTCTCCCCGTCCCCGACCGCGGCGCAACGCTCGCGCAGCGACAGCCAGCCGTCTGGCGCGCCGCCCACGCACAGGCGCGTCGCCACCCCCGGAACGGCCGCATCGACCTTCGCGGCGCCCGCCGCATCGGTGACCGCGGCACGCGCTCCGGTCTGCTTGAAGCGATAGGCGATGTCCTTCGGGGTCAACAGATTGGGACCGGGCATCGGGATCGCGCCGATCCGAATCGCGCCCAGCAGCGTCGCGTACCACTCCGGCACTCGCGGCAGCATCACGAACACGTGGTCGCCCTTGCCGACCCCAAGGTCCAGCAACACGCGCGCGACCTCGCGCGAGGCGCGCGCCAGCTCGGCCGCGGAGTGCTGGGCGACGACGTCGCCGACGCCGTCGACCGACAGCACCGCAAGCGCATCAGGGTCCTCGGCAGCCCACGTCTCGACGATGCCCAGGACGGCGTTGAAGCGCTCTGGCACATCGACGTGGTATTCAGCGCGAACGGCGTCGATATCCGACAAGCGTGGCGCGCAATCGCGAGCCGGACGGGCAACAGACAGGATCGACACAGTCGATCACCTCCGATCGGAACTGCGAGGTTGGGCTGCCGGCACGACGGCAGCTATCGCAAACACAATCACACAGACTCGGGTCCCTCAACCGCCAAGGGCGGATTCGTCTAGAGGCTTTTACACCGCGGGCAGCGCGCGCGACATCCGTGTAAATGCGCAAACCCTGCCGGGCGCGACTACTGTCAGGCCGCTTGCGACCGCCGCCGCGCCGCGCCGCGCGGCAGCTCAGGCACGGCAGCCTGGGAGCGCGGCGGGAGCGCAGGGTCGTCCGCTGCGCCGCGATCGCCGACGATCCCGGCCTCGGCCAGCATCTGCTCGTCGCTCAGGTAGGCGTTCGCCTCGACGATCCTGCCAACCGCATTCAAGCGCGCGACCATCGCCGCGGGACATACGGGAGCGTCGTCGAGCAGCACCTCGGACAGCACCAGGAAGCGGCCGGGCTCGAGCGCTCGCACCTCGAGCACCCGGGCCTGGTGCTTGATCGGCGATTCGCCGAGGTCGGCCACCCACCGCCGGATGCCATCGTGACCCACGTACACGCGCGCGACCCCGACCATTCGCGACGGACGCCACTGCACAGCCGGATCGGTGACAGCGACAAGCCCGTCGGCGTCGCGCCGGTTGAAGGCATCAATGAACTGCCGGGCGATCGCGTCCATCGCCGGCCACGGGGCGACCATTGGCACGCAGTCTAGGGCCGGCCGTCGCTCGAGGTCAACAGGCCGCCCCCCTCGTCTGCGGCGCTTACGCGTAGACAGGATCGAGCGCCGCGTCGCGGTCAGCGACGGGCGCCGCACCGACGCGCAGCTCCGGATCGGCGAGCACGCCGTGCAGGCGCCTGAGATCGGCTTCGCCGATCCCTTCGAACGCGACGCCGCAATGATTCGGCGTCTGGCGCGCCAGCGAGGCAACGCAGCGCAGCGGCACCGGATCGCCGGCCAGCGTCAGCTCCAGCCGCCACGGCCCCTCGCCGAGGCCCGGGCAGCGTCGCAGCAGCGCGCCGCCGCTGCTCAGATCGGCGGTCACCGTCTCGACGGGAGCGCCCTGGCCGTCGACCGGCGTGAGGCGCACAGGGAGCTCGGCCGAGACGCGGGTGCTGGTCCGTCGCTCCGCGATCTGGACGAGTCGCTCCGCCGCGGCCGCGAGCGTCGCTTCGCTTGCGCGCGTCGCCGCGCGCTGGGCGACGACGGTCTCGTCGATCCGACGCGTTGCCTGGTCGACGGCCGCGAGCGTGGCGCTGGTCTGCTCGATCGAGGCCGCAACGCCGGCGCTGCCGGTTGAGACGTTGCGGATGTGCTCGAGCACGCGCGCGGCGGCGGTGGCGGCAGCGTTGGCAAGCTCGCCCACCTCGTGTGCGACGACGGCAAAGCCGCGACCGTGCTCGCCGGCGCGTGCCGCCTCGATCGCCGCGTTGAGCGCGAGCAGCCGGGTCTGAGCCGCGACAGCCGAGATCTCGCGCGTGACCTCGGCCGCCGCACTGGTCGTCTCGCGCAGGGTGAGGCTGCCCTCGACGGCCTCCTCGACGCGCGCACGGGCCGCAGCCGCGGCTTGCAGAGTTTCTTGCGCGGCGCCCTCGATCGTGTCGGCGGCGCCGACGAACACCTCGAGCGTCGAGTCGATCTCAGACAGCGCCACGCGCGCGTCGGCGGCGCTCGCGCGACGAGCTTGCGAGGCGGCCTCGTCACGCTCGTGCTGCGCCAGCGCGGCGGCGCGGTCGCGCTCCTGCGCCGCCGCCGCCGTGACCTGCTCGCGCTCGCGCTGCGCCACTGCAGCGGCCTCCTGACGCTCGCGCAGCGCGCGCGCCTCGCTCTCGTGCGTGGCGGCCGCAGCCGCGGCTCGCTCCGCCGCGGCCGCCTCGCGGGCGCGCTGGGCCTCGAGCTGGCGGGCGTTCATGACCTCGAGCAGCTCGTTGACGCTGGTCGCCAGCACGGCGAGATCGCGCGCCGGCGGTGCGACCCGTCCCCCGACCGCGGCCGCGTCGCGAACCGCCCGCTGGAAGATCCGGTTGCGCCGGGCGTGCCCGATGCGCTGCGCGAGGATGCTGATCGCGAGCAGCGCGACCCCAAGCACGCTGATGATCTCCGCACTGGTGGCCGCGCTCTGGATCGCCGCCTCGTGCACCGGCCGGTCGAACGCGATCTCCAGCACCAGCGGGGCGCCGCCTTGGACAGCCGGCACCGCCAGGATCAAGTCGATCGTGTGGCCGCTCGCGTCGCGGGTCTGGACCATGAGCGGGCCAAGCGCGCTGTGCAGGCTCGTCGCGGCTCCTCGCAGCGGCGTGCTCGCCACCTGCATCGTCAGCCCGGCGCGGCGACCGATCGCAGCCGCCCCGGCGCCGTCGAGCGTCCGCAGTGCGACCAGCGTGCCCGCCGGCGGGCCACTGCCGTCGGTGTGCACGACGGGCGCCGCGCAGTAGAGGTAGTGGGCCTCGACGGCGGCGAGCACGCCGCAGCTGGTCTGCCCCGCCAGCCGCGAGAGCCCGCTCGCCAGGCTCCGCGACACCGGCCGATACGCATCGCTGGGGCTGATCATGCCGCCGCCGACCACGGCGCCCGCGTGGTCGAGCAGCGTCAGCGCCCCGAACCCGAAGCTGCCGCGCATCTGCGCGGGGATGAACGCCTGCGCGGCCGCGGCCGGGTCGCGATCGACGATCGCGTCGTAGGCATCGTCCCATTCGGCGTTGGTCAGCACGAAGTTGCTGATCAGCGACGTCTCGTAACCGAGACTGGTGCTGACGCGCGCCGCCTGACCGCTGATGTTCTCGCGTTCGAGCCGGTCGAAGTGGCTGGTCATTGCCGCCTGCAGGACGAGGTACGCGATCGCGACGAGGACGACGAACGCGGCGCCGACCCACGTGTACTCGTTGCCGAGCACCCGCGTCGTCGTCGACCCCGCCGAGCGCGTGTACCTTCGAAGATGCCGCATCAGTCAGTCCCTGCTCTCGGTCACGTTGCGCCCCCGGTAGACGAGCGGCGAAAAACGGCAAGCAGCTTGCGCTCGATATTCGACTGCGGCCTGGCCGCCTTGAGGGCGACGGTGAACGACGGACCGCGATTCAGTAGTTCACGCGTGGACCCTTGCGGGGCAGCGCCGTTGCCGGCACGGGCCGGCCAAGCCAAACTGACACCGTGTCAAGCGGTCGTTCGAGCAAGCCAATCCTGAACGGTCGAGTGGATTCAGGCACGGCGGCGCAGTCGCAGGCAGATGCTCAGCAGGCGGCCCTGCGCGGCCTCGATGACGCGGTCGCGGCGTGGCGCGGACAGCTCACGGGCGGGGTCTCGCCGGTGGCGTTCGCGCTCGCGGGGTTGGACTGGGCGGCGCACCTGTCAGCGCTCCCGGGCAAGCAGGCGCAGCTCGCGAGCGACGCCGTGCGCGGGCTGTCACGGCTCGCCGCGCGCGCACTCGCGGCGGGAGGCGGGGATCGCGCCGACGACGAGCCATGGACCGGTGACGGGCGCTTTGCCGCCCCGGAGTGGCGGGCCTACCCGTTCAACCTGCTGGCGGAGGCGTTCTCGAGCGCCGAGCGGTGGTGGCGCCAGGCGACCACCGACATTCCGGGGCTATCGAAGCATCACGAGCAGATGGTGTGGTTCGTCGCCCGGCAACTGCTCGAGCTCGCGTCGCCGTCGAACTTCCCGTGGACCAATCCCGAGGTGCTGAAGGCGACCGTCGAGAGCCGCGCGGATAACCTCACCCGCGGCGCGCAGTTGTTCGCCGAGGATTGGCAGCGGCTGCGCAGCGGCGCGGGACCGGTTGGAGCCGACGCGTTCGTCCCCGGCGAGACGGTCGCGCTGACGCCTGGAAAGGTCGTGTACCGCAACCGCCTGATCGAGCTGATCCAGTACGCACCGGCGACCAAGACGGTGCACGCGGAGCCGGTCCTGATCGTTCCGGCATGGATCATGAAGTACTACATCCTCGACCTCTCGCCGCACAACTCGCTCGTCAAGTACCTCGTCGACCAGGGTCACACGGTGTTCATGATCTCCTGGCACAACCCCGGCGCGGAGGATCGCGAGCTGAGCATGGAGGACTATCGCCAGCTCGGCGTGATGTCCGCGCTGGACGCGATCTCATCGATCGTCCCCGACGCCGGCGTGCACACGGTCGGCTACTGCATCGGCGGCACGCTGCTGGCGATCGTGGCGGCGGCGATGGCACGCGACGGCGATGAGCGCCTGCGCAGCATGACGCTGTTCGCCGCCCAGACCGACCTCACCGAGCCGGGCGAGCTGGCTGTGTTCATCGACGAGAGCCAGGTCGTCGAGCTCGAGCACGCGATGTCTGAGCGCGGCTTTCTCGACACGACGCAGATGGCGGGGGCCTTCCAGATGCTGCGCCCGTACGAGCTGCTGTGGTCGCGGGCAGTCCGCGAGTACCTGCTCGGAGAGCGCCAGCTGCCCAACGACCTGATGGCGTGGAACGCCGATGGCACGCGCCTGCCATGCCGGATGCACGGCGAGTACCTGCACGGCCTGTTCGTGCGCAACGACCTGTTCGAAGGTCGCTACGTGGCCGGCGGGCGGCCGGTCAGCCTGAGCGACATCCGCGCGCCGATGTTCGTCGTCGCGACGGTGCGCGACCACGTCGCGCCGTGGCGCTCGGTCTACAAGCTCAACCTCGTCGCCGAGGCCGAGCTGACCTTCCTGCTGACCAGCGGCGGCCACAACGCCGGGATCGTCAGCGAGCCCGGCCACCCGCGTCGCAGCTTCCGCGTCGCCACCCGCGCCGCCGGCGCGCCGTACGTCGATCCCGATCGCTGGGCTGCCGAGAACCCGACGCGGGAGGGCTCGTGGTGGCCGGCGTGGCAATCATGGCTTGCCGAGCGCTCGGGCGGCCGCGTCGCACCGCCGGCGCTGGGTGCTACGACGCGCGGCGACGCGGAGCTCGGCGACGCGCCCGGCCGCTACGTGCTCGAGCGCTGATCACTCGTTGATGTGGAACGGGAGCGTCGCGATCACGACCCCGTTCGTGCGTGACTTGAGCACGGTCTCGAGCAGTCGCCCGCGCTGGTTGTGGAGGATCTCGCGGCGGCGCTTGGTCGGGATGATCTCGGGGATCAGCACCGTGACCGTCGTCTGCTCGTGCGGAATCTCGTCGATGTAGCGGACCACCGAGCGCACGAGCGAGCGGTGCGGATCGAGCAGCACCTCGATCGGCACCGAGCACTTCCACTCGCCCCAGTCGCGCACGATTTGCTCGCGCTCCTGCTCGTCGCCCGCGACGGCCACGGCGACAACCGTGTCGCCGAGTGACCGCGCCGCGGTCAGCGCCTGCTCGGTCAGCGCGTTGACGGTCGAGGTCGGGACGATCACGATGCTGTCGCGCCGGCGCGGCAGCGACGGCGTGCGCCCGAGCTTCAGGTC
>JBEKRJ010000045.1:0-13507 GCA_049518835.1 Solirubrobacteraceae bacterium | reverse complement strand
GACGGCCCGCAGAAGGCGCTGGGTCGGGCGCGCGCGGACACCAACGCGGCGGTACGCAGGTGGCGGCCGCAAACCCACGAGCACACCGAGCCGCTGACCCTGCTCGAGGTGGGATGACGGGCAAGCGGCCGCGGGTCAGCGCCACGAGGCTCGATCGGCTGATCGCGGAGGCGACGGTCGACTGCTACAACGAGGAGGAGCAGCTGACCGGCCTGTTCACACTGATCGACGACAACCTCGGGCTGCCGTTCGAGACGAGCGTGCTGGGCGTGCCAGCCACGGTCGCGGGCGTCGATCTGACCGAGTGCGGGATCGTCGCAATCTGCCAGCGCGACGGCGTCCGCCAGGCGATCCCGCTGCTCGAGCTGTCGTTGCCCGCGCATGCACCCGGCGGGGCCGAGTGGATCGAGGCCTACCGCCACTGGGCCCGGTGAGCGCGTTCAGCGAGCGCGAGCGTCGACGGCTGGCAGGAGCGGCGCGGCTGAGGTGCGCGCTCAGCCTCCGCGACAAGGTGTCCACCCTTACGACGATGAACTCTGCATGCTGCTGCTTGCGCCGGACAAGAGCACGAAACCAGTCGTCTTTCGTGCAGACCCTCGGTATCCCGGCTCGCGGAAATTTGCAGAATGAGGGCCCCAGGGTTGACGATATGCGAGGTATGCGCCGGGTGGAGGCAAGCTCACGTCGACATCTGTGACTCGCTTCCTGTTTATGCCTGAGACAGACCTCATGACGCGGCTTGGGGCGGCCGAGACGCTGTGGGAGCACCGCGCCTCCTACTGCGAACTGGAAGAGACCTACGACCACGAACTTCGAGCCGAAACAGAGGCTGGCGACCGAGTCATCGTCACTCCACCGGACCATGAAGACTCCGACGGAGACCGCGCGGCGTACGGCATCACCGATGATCTGATCTTCGATATCGATGCCGAAGACGCCGACGCCGACGCCGCCAGCGAACTGCGTAACCACCGAACCCGACTTACCGATGAACTTCGGCTGGCGCAATCAGCCTCTTTCGGCAACACGAGCGGCGACCGGGAGCAGGACGCCGAGTGGGCGGTGACCGGCATCCCGGGTAGATCCGGAGTACCGCTGGAGTGGAGGGTCTTCGGCAACCACGCAGAAGCGCAGGAACCGATCGGGTTCCGCGAACGGCGCGTTCTGCGCCCGCCGGCGACGACACAATCGAGCTGGACCGTCGAACGTCGCTACCCGGATACCCCGGACGACGCCGCACCGGATGTCAGCCACGAGGTGACGACCGATGAGTTGCTTCGGCACCTGCCGGCGGACCTGAAGGAATGGGTGCTGGCCCGAGCTTCAGAGGCGCTTCAGGAATGCCAGCACCTACTGGTGGAGAAGGCCCCGCATGCGCTCGAAGACGGATATGCCGAGATGTTGCTCCTCGAGCCGCGTTGCGGACGAACTTCGAACTGCGTTGAACGCTCACGTGAACTGACGCGGCGCCTCACGCCGAGGCAATGGTCCTTCAAACAGCGCCTCTCCTAGGCCTAGGCTAGGCGACGAGCGACGATGGACGCGGCGACAGCGTCGGACGACGGCCGAAGCCTTGGAATCCAGGATGGCGGCCCTGTTCACCACGCATCCCCGTGCAGACCTCGGCGGATGCATATTCATGGCTCGGTGTAGCCCGTAGGCCACCACTCCAGTTTTCGGGCTCTCTCGGCATCGATGTGGCGGGCTGCTCGGGCTGCTCCTGGGGCTGTCGGTGCGCGGCGCCACGGGAGCGAGCCGTCTTCGTTGGAGAACGTGCCCGTTGGTCCGTCCGGGCCGATCAATCGGAACGGAGCCGGTGTTGGCGTGGCGACGCTGTACCGCAACTTCCCCGGCCGCCGCGAGCTGCTCGAGGCGCTGTACATCGATGAGGTCAAAGCCGTCTGCGAGGCCGCCGAGACCGTCGAGTGGGAAACGCCCGGTGAGCGACTCGATGCGTGGCTGAACCGGTTCTTCACATTCTTCAACACCAAGCACCACGTCGCCGAACTGCTCAAGCACTCCAATCATGACGCCGCCCCTTTCCTTCACGCGAATCGTGACCGCGTGCTCGCCGTCGGATGGCCGCTCCTGCTCGCCGCGCAGCAGACGCACGAGATCCGTAAGAACCTCACGCTCGAGCAAATCCTCGAGATGGTCATCGCCATCGCCACGATCCACAGCGACCCCAACTACGTCGAGCCGATCCTGCGCACAGCACTCGCTCGATGGCCTACGCGCAAAGCCGCAAACTCCCGCCTAGCCTGCCGGTCAAGGTACGCCACGACGATCCCGTCCGCGTCTCGACGCTCGACACGCTCGATGCTGGCGCTGCTGGCGCACGGTCTGGCTGCAGGTCAGGCGATCTTTTGCGCCAACTAGCTTGTGGTCCTGCCCGCCGATCAGCGAAGATGCGGAGCGTGCCCGACGCGCCAGATCTCGCCAACCTGCTGGAGCGCGGGTGACCGGCGGTGAGGCGTTCGCCGTCGAACCCTGGAGCGTTCGCGAACGGAAGCTGGATCTCGACCGGCTCGGGCAGACCGAGTCCGTCTTCGCCCTCTCCAACGGGCACATCGGCCTGCGCGGGAATCTCGACGAGGGCGAGCCGTCGATTGCGCCCGGCACGTTCCTCAACAGCTTCTACGAGGTCCGTCCGCTGCCGTATGCGGAGGCGGCTTATGGCTATCCGGAGGCCGGCCAGACGATCATCAACGTCACCAACGGGAAGATCATCCGGCTGCTGGTCGACGACGAGCCGTTCGACGTTCGCTACGGCACGCTCGTTCGCCACGAGCGCGTGCTCAGCCTCCGCGACGGCGTGCTCGCCCGCGATGTGGAGTGGACCTCGCCGGCGGGCCAGCGCGTCCGCATCCGCTCCGAGCGACTGGTGTCGTTTGTCCAGCGCTCGGTCGCGGCGATCATGTACGAGGTCGAGCCGATCGACAACCCGGTCCGGATTGGCGTGCAGTCCGAGCTCGTCGCCAACGAGCCGGGACCGAAGCCGACCGACGACCCGCGCGCCGCGGCCGCCCTCCGGGCGCCGCTGATCGCCGAGCATCACGGGCACGGCGGGCCGCGAGCCGTGCTCGTGCACCGGGTGCGGACCAGCGGGCTGTGGATGGCGGCCGGGATGGACCACGTCATCGACGGGCCCGTGGGGACGGTGATGAACACCGAAAGCGAGCCTGACTTCTGCCGGCTGACGGTGAGCACCGAGCTCGAGCCGGGAGAGAAGCTGCGGGTCGTCAAGTTCCTCGCCTACGGATGGTCGAGCATGCGCTCGCAGCACTGGCTCCGCGATCAGGTCGACCTCGCGCTCGCGGCCGCCCGCCGGGCGGGCTGGCCGGGCCTGCGCCGCTCCCAGCGCGCGTATCTCGACGACCTGTGGGAGCGGGCTGACATCGAGCTCGACGGCGATGCGGCGATGCAGCAGGCGGTCCGCTTCGCGATCTTTCACGTCGTGCAGGCGGCCGTCCGCGCCGAGCAGCGGGCGATCCCCGCCAAGGGGCTGACCGGCAGCGGCTACGACGGACACACGTTCTGGGACATGGAGACCTACACGCTGCCGGTGCTGACCTACGTCGCGCCCGACGCAACGCGCGACGCGCTGGCGTGGCGCCACGCGACGATCGACCTCGCGTACGCGCGCGCGCGAGAGCTCGGGCTCGCGGGCGTGACGTTCCCATGGCGCACGATTCGCGGCCACGAATGCTCGGGCTACTGGCCCGCCAGCACCGCGGCGTTTCACATCAACGCCGACATCGCCGACGCTGTGCGCAGATATCTGGCCGCCACCGGGGACGTCGAGTTCGAACAGGGGCCCGGGCTCGAACTGCTGATCGCCACCGCGCGCTTGTGGCGCTCGCTCGGGCACTACGACGCGGACGGTGGATTTCGGATCGATCGCGTCACCGGGCCCGACGAGTACACGGCGCTGGTCAACAACAACGTGTACACGAACCTGATGGCCGCCAGGAACCTGGCCGTCGCCGCCGAGCTCGCGCTGCGCCACTCAGAGCGCGCCGCTCAGCTGGGCGTCGACCAGGAGGAGATCGCCGGCTGGCGGACCGCGGCCGACGCGATCGTGCACCCCTTCGATGCCGAGCTCCAGGTGACGCCGCAATGCGATGAGTTCACGCGCTTTCGCGTCTGGGACTTCGAGGCGACGCTGCCCGAGCAGTATCCGCTGCTGCTGAACTTCCACAACTACCTGCTCTACAGCCGCCAGGTCGTCAAGCAGGCCGACCTCGTGCTCGCGCTGTACGCGTGCGGCGACCGCTTCGACGACGAGCAGAAGGCGCGCGACTTCGACTACTACGAGCGGATCACGGTCCGCGACTCCTCGCTGTCGTCCGCAATTCAGGCGATCGTGGGTGCCGAGGTCGGGCAGCTCGAGCTCGCGTACAACTACTTCCGCGAGACCGGCCTGATCGACCTGCAAGATCTCGCGCTCAACACGCACGACGGCGTCCACCTCGCGTCCCTCGCGGGCACCTGGCTGGCCGTCGTCGCCGGCTTCGGCGGCATGCGCGACTACAGCGACAAGCTGTCGTTCGCCCCGCGACTGCCCCCGCAACTGACGCGGCTGCGGTTCGGGCTGCAGTACCGCGGCAGGCGCCTGCGCATCGAGGTGCTTCCCGGCGGCACCAGCTACGAGCTGCTGGACGGCGAGCCGCTGGAGCTGCTCGACCACGGCCAGCCGATCACCGTCACGACCGCCCTG
Organism: Solirubrobacteraceae bacterium; assembly: GCA_049518835.1. Taxonomy (GTDB): domain Bacteria; phylum Actinomycetota; class Thermoleophilia; order Solirubrobacterales; family Solirubrobacteraceae; genus Palsa-465. The sequence goes on along the minus strand of JBEKRJ010000045.1, from coordinate 8,787 downwards.
CGCGAGCTTCGCTCGATTCCGCCGCTCGTCCCACGGCCGCCGTCCGGCACGGTACCGGGCCGCCCGCCGCTGTTCGCCCCGACATCCGGACCCGAGGCCCGTCGCGCGGCGCCCGACACGGCTGCATGACCGCCGCGGCCGTCGCGGCCCCCCGTCGGGAATATCAGACCGCCGGCACCCCGGCGCTCACCTCGGCATAGGCGTCGGCGAGCCGGGCGACGCCCTCTTCGATCTGCCCCGGCGTGACGCCGGAGTACGCCAGCCGCAAGCTCGACTCCCCGCCGTCGAGCATGAAGTCGGTGCCCTTGACGAATGCGACCCCGCGCTTTGCGGCGGCCGCGGCCAGCGCCTCGACGTCGGTCCCGTCGGGCAGGTCGACCCACAGGAAGTAGCCGCCTTCTGGGGCCACGAAACGGGCGTCTGGGAGCGCCTGGGCAAGCGCGTCACAGAGCGTCGCGGCGCGCTCGCGCAGCGCCTCCTTGGCGGCGGCGATCGAGCGCTCGAGCGCGCCGGACCGGCAGAACTGGTGGACGATGCCCTGCGAGACCATGCTCGGCGAGATGTAGGTGCTGGTCGCGAGCTTGACGATCCGCGCGATCAGCTCGGCGGGGCCGACCAGGTAACCGACGCGGATCCCAGGGCAGATCGTCTTCGAGAACGACGACGCGTACACGACCACGTCGCCGCCGGCGGCGAGCATCGTCGCCAGCGCGTCGCCGTCGAAGCGCAGCGCGACGTACGGGTCGTCCTCGAAGATCGTGAACTGGTGCTCACGCGCCAGCTCGAGCAATCTCGCGCGCTTGGCCGCCGACAGCGTGTAGCCGGCAGGGTTCTGAAAGTTGGGGATCACATGGGCGAGCTTCGGCCTGACGCCCCCCGCCAACAGCCGCTCGAGCGCTGCGACGTCGAGGCCGTCGGGCTCGAGCTCGATCGCGTGTATGTCGGCCCCCCGGTTGCGCAGCGACAGCAGGGTGCGGTCATACGTCGGGCGCTCGACGACCACCGCATCGCCGGCCGACACGAGCGCCTCGAACAGGAACGCGTCGGCCTGCATCGAGCCGTTGGTCACGATCACCTGCTCGGGCGCCACCTCGTGGCGCGCGGCGATCCAGCTGCGCAGCGGCGGATAGCCGATCGCCGTGCCGTAGGCCGTCATCCCCGCGGGGTCTTCGGTGAATGCCGCCGCGGCGGCGGCGCGCAGCCCGTCGACGTCGACGATGTCGAGCGAGGGTGCGCCGCGTGCGAAAGAGATTGGCTTGGCCACGACCAGGAGACTACCCGCCGAGGCGGTCGTGCCCAATCCTGGCAACCGACCCGCCGCCGGCGCCCTGACCCAGCGCGATCACCGGACTGCGGCGCCGGATGTCCGGCGCAACAGGCTGGCCGCCAGCTCGGCGACCTGCGTCGGCGTGCGCCCGACGCGGACGCCCTTGCTCTCGAGCAGCTCCGCCTTGGCCGCGGCCGTGCCGCGCAAGCCGGATACGATCGCGCCGGCGTGACCCATCGTCTTGCCGGGAGGAGCGGTGAAGCCGGCGATGTACGCGACGACCGGTTTTGACACGTGCTCGGCGATGAACTCGCCTGCCCGCTCCTCGGCGTCGCCGCCGATCTCACCGCACATCACGATCAGCTCGGTCTCGGGGTCCTGCTCGAACAGCCCGATCACGTCGATGAAGTCGCTGCCGGGCACGGGGTCGCCGCCGATCCCGACGATCGTCGAGTTGCCAAAGCCGCTCTGGGCGATCACGTTGCCGATCTGATACGTGAGCGTGCCCGAGCGCGAGACGACGCCGACGTTGCCGGGCTTGAAGAACGCGGCCGGGATGATCCCGACGTTCGCCTTGCCCGGCGACAGGATCCCGGGGCAGTTGGGGCCGATCAGGCGCGAACGCCCGTTCTTCTTGATGATGTTGTAGACCCGCAGCTCGTCGTGGGCGGGAATGCCCTCGGTGATCGCGATGATCAGCGCAATCCCGGCATCCTCGGCCTCGAGGATCGAGTCGGCGGCGAACCGCGGCGGGACGAAGATCATCGCGGTGTTCGCGCCCGTCCGTTGCACCGCGTCGCGGAACGTGTTGAAGACCGGGATCCCCTCGAGGTCCTGACCGCCCTTGCCAGGCGTCACGCCGGCGACGACCTGGGTGCCGTACTCACGGTTGCGCAGCGAATGAAACGTGCCCTCGCGGCCGGTGATCCCGGACACGCACAGCCTCGTCTCGATGTCGACGAGGATGCTCATGCCGCGAGCTCCACCACGCGCCGCGCGGCGCCATCCATCGTCGACTCCGCATGCACGTTGGGCAGCTTCGCCTCGGCCAGCAGCGCTCGGCCCTGCTCGTCGTTGGTGCCATCGAGCCGCACCACGAACGGCACGGTGGGATTGATCTGCGCAAACGCCTCGATCAAGCCACGCGCGACCTCGTCGCAGCGGGTGATGCCGCCAAAGATGTTGAACAGGACTGCCTTGACGTTGTCGTTGGAGAGGATCACCTCGACCGCGCTCGTGATCGCCTCGGCCTTGGACCCACCCCCCGCGTCGAGGAAGTTCGCCGGCGATCCGCCCGCCTGCGCGACCACGTCGAGCGTCGACATCACCAGTCCGGCGCCGTTGCCGAGGATCCCGATGTCGCCGTCGAGCTTGACGTACGTCAGCCCGCGCTCCTTCGCCATCCGCTCCTGCGGATCCTCGCCGGAGATGTCACGCAGCGCCGCGTTGTCGGCATGGCGATAGAGCGCGTTGTCGTCGAGCGTGACCTTCGCGTCGAGCGCCTTGACCTCGCGCTGCGGGGTCACGATCAGCGGATTGACCTCGACGAGCGTCGCCTCCTCGATGACGAACACGTCGTAGAGCTTGGCGAGCAGCGCACCGATCGGGCGCACGACGTCGGCGTCGACGCCGGCCTCGAAGGCCAGGCGGCGACCGTGGAAGTCCTGGAAGCCGAGCAGCGGGTCGACGTGCAGACGCGCGATCGCGTCGGGATCGGATTCGGCCACCTCCTCGATGTCCATCCCGCCCTTGGTCGAGAGCATGATCAGCGGCGCCTTGGCCGAGCGGTCGAAGATCACCGACGCGTAGTACTCGGATGCGATCTCGGAGGCGCCCTCGATCCACAGCTCGTGCACGGTCAGGCCGCGGATGTCCATGCCGAGGATCGCGCTCGCGTGCTCGCGCGCCTCGTGCCCGTCACGGGCCAGCTTGATCCCGCCGGCCTTGCCGCGGCCACCGATCTGCACCTGCGCCTTGACGACGCACGGATAGCCGATGTCGTCGGCCGCCGCCACCGCCTCTTCGACGCTCGTCGCCGGCCTGCCGACCGGAACCGGCACGCCGTGGCGTGCAAACAACTGCTTACCCTGGTATTCGAGCAGATCCATCGCGAGCGAGCACTCTATTAGATCGTTCGGCATGGCATCATCTCGGCGCGATGTCGATCCCAAAGCAAGTCTCGTTCGTGACCTTCGACGTGTACGGCACGCTGATCGACTGGGAGTCGGGCGCCTACGACGCATTCGCACGCGAGGCGCAGCGCGACGGCTTCACGCTCGAGCGCGATCAACTGGTGCCGCTGTTCCACGAGGTCCAGCAGCAGATCGAAGCCGGCTCCTACGAGCTGTACGCGGAGGTCCTGCGGCGCACGGCCGTGCAGATCGCCAAGCAGCTCGGCTGGCCGCTGGAGCCGTCGCGCTCGGGCTTCTTGCCCGACTCGGTGCAGCGCTGGCTGCCGTTCAAGGAAACCAACCCGGTCCTGCAGAAGATCGCCAAGAAGTACAAGGTCGGGCTGATCTCCAACATCGACGACAAGCTGCTCGGCCAGACCCGCCGCCACATCCCGCTCGACTTCGACCTCGTCGTGACCGCGCAGCAGGTCCGCTCCTACAAGCCCGACCCTGCCCATTTCACCGAGTGCGAGCGGCGGATCGGCGGCAAGAAGGGCTGGGTCCACGTCGCCGCCAGCTACTACCACGACATCGAGCCGTGCCTGAAGAAGAAGATCCCGGTGATCTGGGTGAACCGTTCCAAGCAGCAGCTCGAGTCAGGCCAGAAGAAGCCCGACGCCGAGGTCGCGACGCTGCGCGACGCGGCCAAGCTGATCGAAGTGTCGTCGTAGCCCGCCGCGGTCATGAGGGCGCTCGCCGTCGGGGCGGATGTGATCGTGTTCGTCAGCCGCGTCTGGCAGACCACCTGCACCGCGGTCAGGGCCGGCGGGGAGGGGTTCGTGATCGACTCGCCGGTGTACCCCGATGAGCTCGAGGCGCTCCCGAGCATCCTCGAGCAGGCCGGGTTTCCCGTCTCCGGCCTGCTGGTCACGCACGCCGACTGGGATCACCTGCTGGGACGGCTTGGCTGGCCAGACGCCGCGCTGGGCTGCGGCGAGACGACCGCGGCGCGCCTGCAGGCCGAGCCCGGCGAGGCCCAGCGCCAGCTGCGTGCGTTTGACGAGGAGCACTACGTGCAGTCCCGCGCGCCGCTCGCGCTCGGGGCAATCCAGCGCCTGCCGGTACCGGGGCACCTGTCGATCGGCGCTGAGCGTGAACTCGAGCTGCACCCCGCCGGCGGGCACACCGCCGATGGAACAGCGTTCTGGCTGCCTTGGGCGCACGTTCTGGTGTGTGGCGACTATCTGTCGCCGGTCGAGATCCCGATGCTGTCAGACGGCGGATCGGTCGCCGGCTACGAGGCGACGCTGACGCGCCTGCGCCCGCTGGTGGCGGCGGCGCAGACGGTCATTCCAGGTCACGGCATGCCGCTTGACAGCGATCGGGCGTTGCGGCTGCTGGAGGAGGATGCGAGCTACGTTGCCGCGCTGGGCGCCGGCGAGCCCGGGACGCAGCTGCCACCCGGTCGCCGGACCGCCGCGCAAAAGCGCATCCACCAGCAAAACCTAAAAGGCCCGCGAGTGAGCCGACGGCCCGCCTCGGAGATCGAGGCGGGCCGTCGGGCGCAGACAAGTTCCTGAGTTGGACGTTCTACTTGGCGGTCGTCAACAGTGCCGTCGACGTGGCCGACGGGCCGGACGTCGGCGTGACCTTGCAGCTGACGACGATCTGCGTCGCCTGGCCCGCATGCGCGGTCAGGAACGCCTTGCCGCTGGCCGAGAACTTCATCGCGAGCGCCCGCTTTGCCCCCGCCTTATTGGCGGTCGCGGTGCCCGAAGCAAGCTTGTTGTTGCCCGCAGCGGTGGCCGTGCACTTGATCGTCGCAGGCGCCGGGAACGTGAACACGATCGACCACTTGCCGGCCGCGAGTTCGGTGTTGGTGTACCCGGCGATGACCGTCGCGATTTTCGTGGTGACGCTCTTCGACGTCGAGTTGCCGCCCTTGGGCGTCGTCGGCGGCCCCCCGGCCTTGCCCTTCGGGATCTTCGGGATCTTGTACGCGTCGGCGGCTGGGGCAACTGCCAACGCGCCGACGGCTAACACAATCGCAAAGCGAGCGATCTTCTTCCCCATAGCTATACGTCTTCCTTTCCCGCCGCCAACCCCTGCCCAGCTGGCTGCAGCGTTTGCAAGGAGGCGCACCGCCCCCAGATAGTGACCCACCGGACTTTCGCAAGATACTCGCATGGAAATCCTCAGTCAAGCGCGCAGCGCCGCCGCGATCGACATGATCACGTGTGAATGCTGAGCTTTGGTTAGGTGCGCAAACAACGGTACTGTCACGGTCCGGCGCCCATAGTCTGCAGTCACTGGCAACTCGTGCGTGGACCAGCCGGCAAACGCAGGAGTCAGGTGCAGTGGCGGATAGTGAATGCTCGTCTGCACGCCGGCGGCCGCCAGATGATGGCGAAATCGCGCGCGGTCGACGCCCGGGCCGAGCAGTAGCGGATAGATGTGCCACGCACCGCGGGTCGCTGGCGAGGTGTCGAGCACCGGACGCACACGGTCTATTTCCTGCAGGGCGCTCGCGTACGCGGCGGCGATCCGCGCGCGGGCATCGTTGTCGCGCTGCAGGCGCTTGAGCAAAAGCAGACCCAACGCCGCCCGCGGCTCGTCGAGGCGGTAGTTGAAACCAGGCATCAGCACCTCGTAGTCCGCTGCCGCTCCCGTGTGGCGCGCCCACGTACCTGCGCTGAGGCCGTGGGATCGAAGCAGGCGCATGCGGTTCGCCAGCTCGGCGTCAGCAGTCACCACCATCCCGCCCTCGCCCAGCGGCAGGTTCTTGTTGGCAAAGAAGCTGAACGCGCCCGCGTGACCGAAAGTTCCCGCGGGTCGTTCGCCGAGCGCCGCGCCGAGCCCGTGCGCCGCGTCCTCGATCAGCAGCAGGCCGCGCGCATCGGCCAGCGCCCGCAGCGCGCCGGCCTCGCCGGGGTCGCCGCCGTAGGCGACGTTGATGATCGCCCGCGTCCGGGGGCCGATCGCCGCCCGCACCTGGTCGACCGACAGCCAGGGGCGGGTTGGTGCGCCGATGTCGGCGAACACCGGCGTGGCTCCGGATTGGACGACGACAGCGGCGGTCGCGGCGAACGTCATCGACGGCACGACGACCTCGTCTCCCGCTCGCAGCGCGCTGGCGGCGCAGATCAGGTGCAGCGCCGCGGTGCCGCTGGAGACCGCGATCGCGTGGGGACTGCCGAGGTGAGCGGCGAACGCCGCCTCGAACGCCGCCACCTTCGCCCCTTGCGAGAGCCATCCCGCTCGGTAGGTCTCAGCGACCGCCTGCACTTCGGCCTCGCTGAAGATCACATCGCTGAGCGGCACGACCCAGTCGGCCATCGCCCGAACCGTACGAGATCGAGCGCCGGCGCGCGAGCAAGCAGATATCGTCGCAGTCGATGCACTCGTGGGACGGGCGCAAGACGCTCATCACCGGCGGCGCCGGGTTCATCGGGGGCCATCTCGCGGTCGCGCTGAACCGGGCGGGCGCGCAGGTACGGGCCTTTTGCAGGTACAACTCGCGCGGCGACCGCGGCACATTGGATTGGTTCCCGACGCCGGACACCGACGGGATCGAGGTCGTCCACGGCGACCTGCGCGACATCGAGTCGGTGACCCGAGCGATGGCGGGGATCGAGGTCGCTTTCCACCTCGGCGCGCAGATCGCGGTCCCGTACTCGTTCGTGAGCCCTCGCGACTTCTTCGCAACCAACGTCGGCGGCGCGCTGAACGTCGCTCAGGCTGCGTTGGGTGCGGGCGTCGGGCGGCTGCTTCACGTGTCCAGCAGCGAGGTGTACGGCGAAACGCGGGAGTTCCCGATCACCAGCCGACACCCACTCGCGCCGCGCTCGCCGTATGCGGCGAGCAAGGCCGGTGCCGACATGCTAATGGAGAGCTTTCATCGCGCCTACGCGTTGCCGGTCGTGATCGCGCGGCCGTTCAACGCCTATGGCCCGCACCAGTCCGCGCGCGCGATCGTCCCGACGATCGCGACCCAGGCCTTGCAAGGCGGACGCGTGCGGCTCGGATCGCTCGCGCCGCGGCGCGACCTGACGTTCGTCAGCGACACGGTCGCGGGGATGATCGCGGTCGCTGACGCTGACGACGCGGTTGGTTGCACGCTGCAGCTGGGCACCGGGACCGATGTCTCGATCGGCGAGCTCGTGGCGCTGATCGGCGAGCTCCTCGGCCGATCGCTGGACGTCGAGGTCGACCCCCGGCGAGTCCGTCCCGGGTCCAGCGAGCTGTCGCGACTAGTGTGCGATGCGCGGCACACGACCGACATCACGGGCTGGCGGCCGGAGATCGACGTGCGCACCGGGATCACGCAGACGCTGGCATGGCTCGGGCAAAACGCGCATCGCTACCGTGCCCGGGAATATGCATTGTAAGCACACAACCATTGCTGACATGAGCCCTCGCTCGACAATCTTGACCATCGTGTAACGACTGACTGGCGGCGAGACGACTCTGATGTGGGTCGACATTCAGTCTGGTACAGTGACCGCCGCTGGAGGACGCTAACCGGCAACGGTGAGTTGGCCCGGCAGGGTGCCGGACGGGCCGGCCACTTCGGCATACGACGCAGGGATCGGAGGCGCTCGTGCAGTTCGGGGGCGAGAATTCGGGGTTGCTTGTAGCGACAGCGCCGGCCGCCACGCGGGCGCGGTCCTCGTGCGCGGAGCGTTGCTTCGACATCGCGATCACGCTCCTGTTCTTACCCGGCATCTTGGTCGTCGCGGCGGCGATCGCGCTGGCGATCTACATCGATTCCCCGGGCCCGGTGATCTACCGCTCGCTGCGGGTCGGCCGTGACGGGCAGCTGTTCGAGATCCTCAAGTTCCGCAAGATGCGGCGCGAGGCAGAGAGCCATCCGGTCACGCTCGAGGACGACGATCGCTTCACGCCGATCGGGCGCTTTCTGGCCTCCACGCGCCTCGACGAGCTGCCGCAGGTGTGGAACGTGCTGCGCGGCGACATGCGCCTGGTGGGGCCGCGGCCCGAGCTCGAGTGCTTCGTCACGGAGTACGCCGCGCAATACGCTGAGATCCTGTCGGTCACGCCCGGGATCACGGGCAACGCACAACTTCGCTTCGTCGACGAGAAGTCGCTGCTGCGCGGGCCCGACCCCGAGCTCACGTACACCGAGCGGGTGCTGCCGATCAAGATCGAGATCGACCAACGATATGCGCGTTCGCGCACGCTCGCCGGGGACTTCCTGATCCTCGTGCGCACGGCCGTGCTTCCATTCCTGTTGATCGCCGACCGCGCATGCGCCCCCGACAGCACGCTTCGACGCTGGATCCCGACGGCGGCATCGGCCGCGTTGCTGGCGCTGGTGTTCCTCGTCGCGGCCAGCCACCTGCCTTAGGTCCTTAGTCGTGGCGCTGCGAGCTGGTCGGCTGGGCTCAT
>JBEKRJ010000044.1:0-13520 GCA_049518835.1 Solirubrobacteraceae bacterium | reverse complement strand
CGGTAGACGTCGGCGCGCAGGATCGCGCCGTCGCGCATCGGGATCGGGACGTCGTTGTCTACGAGCACGCTGGCCGGGTCAGCCCGCGCTGGCCGGCTGCGCCGCGGCCGCCGTTGGCACCGGCGCCGCCGTCCACGGGAACACCCAGCCGCCGTAGATCCACTTGCTGGTCTCGATCGCCAGCAGCATCACGATCTGGCCGGGGACGAGCTTGCCGTGCTTCCAGCCGTGGTCGACGCACAGCGGCACCGCCGCCGAGCCGGTCGCGCCGACCTCGCCGAGGTTCTCGTAGATCTTCGGCTGCAGCGCGGTCCACTCGGCCGTCAGCAGCCCCGCCTCGCGCAGCTCGTCGGTCATGTACTCGGCGTTGCCCTCGGGGATGATGCAGACGTCGACCGCGTCGGCGCTGATCCCGGCGGCGGCGACCGTCGCGCGCATCCCCTCCGTCAGCACGTGCGGGGTGAAGCGGCCGCTCTCGACGACGTCGACCTTGAGGTCGATCAGCCGCTTAGCCGCGAGCTGCTTGTGAAACGGCTGGTGGGGGCCGCCCCCGACGACCTGCATCCCCGGCTTGCGAGCGCCGCCGACGCATGCGATCGCCGACCCGAGCACGCCGCCGTCGCCGTCATCGTTCGCCGTCAGCACCATCGCGCCGGCGCCGTCGCCGAAGCTGTAGATCCCGAGCCGGTCGCGCATCCGCACGCGCTTGGGGTCCTGGTGCAGCCAGATCGAGACCATCAGCGGCGAGATCGCCTCGCTGCCGATCACGACCGCGGTGCTGTACTGCCCCCGCTCGAGGTACATCCGCGCCAGATCGAGCGCCTCGACCGCGCCCGCGCAGCCGGACCGGAACTCGATCGCGGCGCAGCGCTCGAGCCCGAGCGCCTCCTGCACGAACGTGACGGTCGCCGGCAGGTGATAGTCGGGGCTGGCGGTCGACATCACGAGCAGGTCGACCTCCGCGGGCTCGATCCCGGCCAGCTCGAGCGCCTGCCTGGTCGCCTTGGTCGCCATCTCGGAGTTGGTCTCGGACTGCTCGCCGGTGAGCGGATCGGCGATCCAGTGCCGCGTCTTGACCTGCAGGCCCTCGAGCACGTCGTCGGGCAGGCCGCCGGCGAACTGCTCGAGCTCCTCGTTGGTGATCGGGTCGCCCGGCAGATACGAGCCGGTCGCGACCATCTGTACCTGTTTCACCGCTGTCTTCCCCTTGTTGGCTTGCCGTCGCGCGCCCCGCGGTCAGCAGGGGACCAGCGCGATCGAGAAATTCGTGCCGCCCAGCGAAGCGCCATTGACGAGGATCGGTCCCTTCGGGCTCGCCTGCTCGTCGCCCTCGCGCCAGCCGGCCAGCGCGAGCGCGACGCTCAGCGTCGGGCCGGCGCCGATCGGCTCGCCGAGCTTGCGCTTGGGCGCCAGCACCGGCGGCCCGCCATCGCCGAACAGACGTCCGATCGCGGCCCGCTCGGCGGCGTCTGCGACCTCCAGGCCGCTGTAGCCCGACCACACGGCGACGACCTGCTCGGGTGTCAGCCCGGCCCGCTCGAGCGCCAGGCGCATCGCCCGCTCGATCCCCTCCCCGTTGGGGTCGATGCGCCCGATGCCGGCGGCGTCGGACGTGATCGCGTAGCCGGCGAGCTCGCCGTACGGCGTCGCGCCGCGAGCCGTCGCATGGCCGAGGCGCTCGACCAGCACCGCGATCCCGGCCTCCGCGAGCGCCATCCCGCCCTCGCCGTCGTCGCCCGCGAGCACGCCGAGCTCGCGATAGGCGTTGATCACGGTGTCGGTGAGCGTGTCGGCGCCGATGCAGATCACCGCGTCGGCGTGGTCGGTGCTCGCGAGGTCAGCGCCGTAGCAGAGCGCCGAGGCGCCGGCGCCGTGGCCCGCGGTGACGGTCGACGCCGAGCCGAGCACGCCGTTCTTGATCGCGAGCTGCCCGCCGGCGGCGTTGTAGACGGTGTTCGGGAACACGGCCGGGTTGGCGCCGTCGGCGCCCTCGCTGATGATCGGCTTGGAGAAGGCCTCCATGCTCTCCATCGGCCCGACGCCGGTGCCGATGATCGCGCCGACGCGGTTGCGGTTGTCGTCGGTCAGCTCAAGGCCCGCGTCGGCAAGCGACAGGCGCGAGCCGATCACCGCGAACAGTCCGAGGCGGTCGACGCGCTTGCGCTCCTTGGCGCTGAGGAACTGGCCGGCGGTGAGCGCGACCCGCCCGAGGCGCACGCCGTCCTCCACGGTCGTGCAGTCACGCCCGTCGCGATGGGCCTCCCACAGTGCCTGCAGGTCGGTGCCGGCCGGCGTCAGCGCCGACAAGCCGGTGATCACGACGCGGTCGCGGTTGGGCGCCGGCGGCCCCTGCGGGCGGGCCCCGTCACGCGCGAACAGGACCGACGCGTTGGCGCCGCCGAACGCGAAGTTGTTCGACAGCGCAACGTCGATCTTCATCTCGCGCGCGACGTTCGGGGTGTAGTCGAGGTCGCACTCGGGGTCGGGCTCGGTGAAGTTCGCGGTCGGCGGCGCGACCTGGTGCTCGATCGCCTTGACGGTCACGATCGCCTCCGCGGCGCCGGCGCCGCCGAGCAGGTGGCCGATCATCGACTTGGTCGAGCTCACCGCGACCTTGTGGGCCGCCTCCTCGCCGAGGCCGACCTTGGTCGCGGCGGTCTCGGCGGGATCGTTCTTGGCCGTGCCGGTGCCGTGGCTGTTGACGTAGTTGACCTCGTCGGGCGCGACGCCCGACTGCGCGAGCGCGGTCTTGATCGCGCGCGCCGCGCCGCGCCCCTCCGGGTGCGGAGCGGTCGGGTGATAGCCGTCGGCCGACAGCCCGTAGCCGAGCATCTCGGCGAGCACCGGCGCGCCGTGCTCGCGCGCGAGATCCTCGCGCATGATCACCATCATCCCGCTGCCCTCGCCCAGCGACAGCCCCTTGCGGTCGATCGAATACGGCGCCGCCGGCTCGGGAGACAGCGACTCGAGCGAGTTGAAGCCGGCGACGAGGATGTCCGACAGCGCGTCGGCGCCGCCGGTCAGGACCGCGTCGGCATGCCCGGAGCGGATCAGCGCGCCCGCGTAGCCGATCGCGTTGGCGCTCGCGGCGCACGCGGTGTCGACCGACAGCACCGGCCCCTTGAGCCCGAACGCGCCGCTGAGCGCCTCGGCAAACGCCTGCGGCGAGACCAGCAGCGTCAGCTTCGGGTCGGCCGGCTCGCCGTTCTGACGGCGCCAGTACCACTCGCGGCCGGCCAGCAGGCCGGCGTTGCAGGTCCCGATCACGACCCCCCAGCGCTCCGCGGGGATCGGGCCGACGCCGACGCCGCAGTTGGCCATCGCCTCCTCGGCGGCCTTGACCGTGAAGTCGATCGCGCGGTCGTGAAAGCCGTCCGGGGTCAGGTACTGGTGGTCGGGCGTGCTGTCGACCTGGACCTCGCCGGCGATCTTGGTGCGATAGCCCTCCATCGACATGTGCTGGACCTCGCGGATCACCGAGCGACCGCCGCGCACGCCCTCCCAGAACTCTTCCAGCGACCCGCCCTGCGCCGTGATCGCCCCCATGCCGGTGACGACCACGCGTGGGACGTTGCTGTGTTGCTGGCTCACGACTGTTTCCTCCTGGGTTCCTTACGTGCTGATGGCGCGGGTGTGGCGGCTCATGGCGCGGCGATGGCGCGCAGGGCGAGCGCGATGTTCTGGCCCTCGAGTCCGCGAGCGAGCGCGACCGCCTCGCGGACGGCGGCCTCGCGTGCTGCGCCGGTGATCAAATCGATCCCGGCGCAGGCTGGGTCCGGTGTTGTCAGGTTGAGCGTCGGCGGCATCGCTCCGCGGTGCAGCGCGAGCGCGGCGACCGCGGCGTTGAGCGCCCCGAGGCCGGCGCCGAGGTGGCCGGTCGCGGCGGTCACGCTGGACACCGCCGGGCCGTTGCCGTCGGCGCCCGGGCCGAACGCGGTCAGCAGGGCGCTGCCCTCGCTCGCGTCGCCGCATTGCGAGCCGGTGCCGTTGCCGGCCACGTAGTCGACCTCGGCCGGGGCGGCGCCCGCCTCGTTCAAGGCGCGCGCGATCGCCCGCGCCAGCGGCCGGCCGGACGGGTCGGGGGTCAGCAGGCGATCGACGTCGCTGGCGCAGCCAAACCCGGTGACCTCCGCATACAGGGTCGCGCCGCGGGCGACCGCGGCCTCGTACTCCTCGAGCACCAGGAACGCCCCACCCTCGCCCATCACGGTCCCGTCGCGCTGCGCGTCGTAGGGCTGGCAGGCGCCGGCCCGCAGCTGATTGCGCCCGGTGGTCAGCTCGAGCGCGTCGATCTTGGACATGTTCCACCAGCACACGGGGGCGTCGGCGCCGCCGGCGAGCACCGCGTCGGCCTCGCCGCGGCGGATCGCGCGATATGCGCGTCCGATCGCGGTCAGGCCCGCCTCGGGGCCGCCGGCGAAGAACGTGTTCGGGCCGCGCATCGGGTAAGCGTCGGACAGATAGAACAGCGACCCGCCCTGCAAACCCTCGATGTAGAACAGCGGGTGGACCTGCGCAAACGCCAGCTCGCCGAACTTGCGCATGTCGACGTGACCGTCGCCGTCGCGGACCGCGACCGCGACCTCCTGGAAATGCTCGGGCTCGGAGATCTCCTTGCCGCTCGCGGTGAACAGCCCGAAGCGCCCCTGCGCATCGTCGCCGACCTCGATCGCGGCGTCGCGCATCGCCAGCACGCCGGCGACGGTCGCGAGCATGTCGTAGCGCGTCATCGTCCGCAGCGCGCGGCGGTCGACGTAGTCGCGGGCCTTGAGGCCGGTGATCTCGGCGCCCAGCTGCGTGCGCAGCGACGACGCGTCGTAGCTCTTGATCTCGCCGACCGCGGTGCGGCCGTCGAGCAGCGCCTGCCAGTTGTCCTGCGCGCCGACGCCGAGCGGCGTCAACAGCCCGATCCCGGTGATCGCGACCCGGCGCTTCGAGGCTTGCCCCTCGGGCGCCGAGACCGTCACCGGGGTGATCGTGATCGAGCTCGCGCGCCGCAACTCGGCGTGCGAGATCGAGCTGAGCACGCGCGAGGTGTCGCGCCCGCTCATCGCGGCACCGCCCGCAGCTTGCGCGCCCGCGTCACGACCTTGCCGTCGACCGACGCCTCACCGGTCAGGATCGCCTCGGTGTCCGAGCGCTGCTTGAGCGTCACGGTCAGCTCGAGCTGGTCGCCGGGGCCGACGAAGTGGCGAAACCCGACCCGTTCGGCGCCGGCCAGCCGCCAGGGCGTGCCGGTCTCGCGCTCGAGCAGCTCGCCGGCCAGCGCGCCGAGGCTGCCGAGGATCAGCACCCCGGGTAGCACGTGGAAGCGGGGGAAGTGGCTGTCGAAGATCGCGAGCGTGTTGGGGACGTTGCGGATCGCCTTCGCGGACTTGCCGACCTCGACCGAGACGATCCGGTCCAGCGTGCACCAGCGGCTCGTGACCGCGACCCGCGGCTGCGATTGCGCCTGCGTCTGCGAGTCGGTCATGACGTCCCCCCGTCCTTGAGCTCGGGCCTGCAGACGACAAGCGCGCCGTTGGTGCCGCCGAACGCGAACGAGTTCGTAACCGCGATGCTGACATCGCGCTCGCGCGCGACGTTGCCGATGTAGTCCAGGTCGCACTCCGGGTCGCGATTGTCGTAGTTGGTCGTCGGGGCGATCACGCCGTCACGGATCGCGCCGAGCGCGGCGAGCAGGTTGAGCGCGCCGGCGGCGCAGGTCGTGTGGCCGACCATCGACTTGGGCGAGGTCACCGCCAGCGTGTAAGCGTGGTCGCCGAACGCGCGCTTGATCGCGACCGTCTCGGACACGTCGCCGGCCGGCGTGCCGGTGCCGTGGGCGACGACGTAGTCGACCTGCTCGCGCTCGAAGCCCGACTCTCTGAGCGCGTTGGTCATCGCGATCACCGCGCCACCGCCGTCGGGCGGCGGGTCGGTCATCCGGTAGGCGTTGAGGCTCGAGGCGTAGCCGACGATCTCGGCATGGATCGTCGCGCCCCGGGCGCGGGCCTGGTCGAGGTCCTCGAGCACCATCAGCACCGCGCCCTCGCCGAGCACGAACCCGGTGCGGTCGCGCTCGAACGGACGCGACGCGTGCTCGGGATCCTCGTTGTAGTCCTTGGTCAGCGCGCCCAGCAGCGAGAAGCCGATCACGTCGACCCAGCTCGTCAGCGCGTCGTAGCCGCCCGCCAGCATCATCTTCGCATCGCCCTCCTGGATGCGCCGGTACGCCTCGCCGAGTGCGTGGCTCGACGCCGTGCACGCAGTGCTGATCCCGATCATCGGCCCGGTCGCGTGGGCGAGCCTGGCGAGCTCCGCGCTGGCGACGTTCTGGCTGACGGTCAGCGTCCGCGACGGCGGCGCTCGGTAGAGGTCGTGGCCGTCGCTGATCTGGCGCGTGTAGAAGATGTCGGAGAACTCCTGCAGCTCGGGGCGTGCGACGCTGCCGCCCATCGAGATCCCGCACTCCGCGGGGTCGTAGGCGCCGGGCGCCAGCTCCGCCGCACGCAGCGCCTCGGCGCCGGCGGCGACGCCGAAGATCGCGCCGCGGTGCAGGTGGCGGGCGCGGTGGGGGTCCGGGAGCTGGACCTCGGGGTCGAAGTCGTCGACCATGCCGGCGATCCGCACCGGGTAGGTGCTGGCGTCGAAGGTCGTGATCTGGCCGATCCCGCTGCGTCCTTGCTTGAGCGACGCCCAGGTCGTCGGAGCATCGCGGCCAACCGGCGTCACCGCGCCGATGCCGGTGATAGCAACGCGCGTCATTTCGTGTCCCCCACTCTCGTCAGCATGTCCTGCAATCGTTTGGTGTCATCGAGGTCGGCGAGCGTGTCGGCGTCGATCAGCGCGCACATGATCTCGCGCGCCTCCAGCGCAAGCTCGCCGTCGACGGTCGCACGCCCTGACAGGACCGCGGTCTCCTCGCCGAACGTGTCGATCTCGCCGGTCAGCTCCAGCACCTCGCCAGGGTGCACGTCGCGATGCCAGGCGACCGATCCGACCTGCAGCAGCGCGGCCCGCTTGCGGCGGTCGGTCGAGATCAGGATCAGCCACGTCGCCGCCTGGCACAGCGCCTCGAGCACGAACGGCGGCGGCATCACGAGCTCCCCGTCCTGCTGCTCCCAGTAGTCCTCGCTGTAGGAGGTGACCTTGCGCCCGTGCACGACCTTGAAGGGCTCGTAGGAGTCGATCCTGTCGATCAGGTGGAAGCGCACGCTGTTGCCGTCCCCGGTGGTCTCCATCGAGACACCACGTTTGCAATCGCTATCTGTCTGGTGTGGGTCAGCGACACGTCGATCTCGGCCAGCCCGTGGCGGCGCGCATAGGTCGCGGCCGCCCCGTCGAGGTTGATCTGCGGCCGGCCGTCGTCGTCGTTGACGACCTCGACCTCGGTCAGTCGCAGTCGCCGGCTGACGCCGGTCCCGAACGCCTTCAGCACCGCCTCCTTGGCCGCGAAGCGCGCCGCGAGATGCTCGCCGGAGCGCTTCTTGGCAGCGCAGTAGGCCAGCTCCCGAGCGGTGAAGATCTCCCCGGGGCTGTCCGGATGCTCGGCGAGCAAGCGCTCCAGGCGCGCCACCTCGACCGCGTCAACGCCGACGCGCAGCCGTGTCTCAGCCGGCACCATCGCTGCGCGTCTTGACCATGTCGACCAGATTTTGGACCGTGAACAGCGTGATCACCTCGTTGGCGTTGAGCGTCCCCGCGAGCTCGGAGGGGTCGACCTGCGGCATCACCTTGTGCAGCTGTGCGGCGCCCTTCTCGGTGATCATCTCGTTGTCGTCGGAGAACTCGTCGTCGGGGATCCCGCCCTGGATGTAGTCGCCCAGGTCCGAGGCTTCGATCTTGACGCCGGTGCTCTTCTGGATCCGGAACAGGATGTCCAGCAGGTCGATCGACTCCGCCCCGAGATCGTCCATCAGCGTCGAATCGGGCGTCACCTCGTCCTCGTCGAGCGCCAGCGCCTCGACCACCGCGTCCTTCACAGCGCTTTCAACATCCGCCATGCCCTAACTCCTTATGTGTCGTAGTTTGCGAGCGTCTCAGAGCGGCTTGCCGACGCCGACCTGAGCCGACACGCCGCCATCCACGGTCAGCAGCGCACCGGTCATGTGACTGGAATCCGGCCCCGCGAGGAACACCGCGGTCCGCGCGACCTCCTCAACGGTGGCGAACGTCTTCAGCGGGATCTGCTTGACGATCCCCTTGCCCCCGTCCTTTTCCGTCAGCCCGGCGACCATCTCGGTCGGCGCGAACCCCGGCAGGACCGCATTGACGCGGATCCCGAAGCGAGCGAACTCGACCGCGCAGCAGCGCGTGAACGCGTTGATTGCGCCCTTCGACGCTGCGTAGTTGGACTCCCCGATCCAGCCCCGCTCGCCCATCACCGAGGAGATGTTGACGATCACGCCGTCGCGCTGGGCCATGAACGTGCGCAACGCCGCCCGCGTGCAGTTGAACGTGCCGCCGAAGTTGACCTTCATCACGTCCAGCCACTCGCTGGGATCCATGTTGTAGATCAGGTTGTCCTTCGCGATCCCCGCGTTGTTGACGACGATGTGCATGCCACCGAGCTGCTCCAGCGTCTGCGCGACGATCTCCTCCGCCTGCGCGTAGTCAGACACATCGCCGCCGACAGCGATCGCCCGGCCTCCGCCGGCGACGATCCCGTCGACGATCTCCTGCGCCTGCGCGGCGCTCGAGCGGTAGTTGACCGCTACGGCCGCGCCCTCGGCGGCAAGGACCTCCGCGATTGACCGACCGATCCCTCGCGACGCACCGGTGACCAGTGCTATCCGATCTTGAAGCTTGATTAGCGCCCCCTCAGATGACTCAACTTGGGCAATTCTCTTGAGCGCGGCAGCGGCTGTCAAGCCTGGCCGGTGGCGAGGTCGTGGCCGGCCGTGATGGTGCCGGCACGCGCCGGCCGCCCGCTGCCATCGATGCGCGGCGACGCACCAGCTCGCGCCAGTGGATCGGGACCGCGAGGCCCAGCTCGATCGCGCGATCGCGCCATTCGTCGGGCAGGTCGTAGTGCAGCGTGCGCCCGCGCGTCTGCGCGGCGGCGCGGGGAATCCCGAGCGCGTCCGCGACGCGATGCAGCTCGTCGGGGCTGTTGGCGACCAGGTGCGACCAGCGCCGCCCCCGCCACTCGATCCGCGCGTCATCGACGTACACCGCCATCGGTGCGCACGATACCCGACCGCTGTTCGTGCAACTGAGGGCTGTTCGCGTTAGGGTGGCGGAGGTTCGCGTCAGGGTGGGGCTCAGGGTGCCCTCAACGTCTCGAAAGGAGCGAAGCGGATGGGCAAGATCGCGTTCGTGTTCCCCGGCCAGGGCTCGCAGAAGGTCGGCATGGGGGCAGACCTGCTGGCAGCGATGCCCGAGGTGTTCAACCGCTACCTGCAGCAGGCCGACCAGGCGTCGGGGCTCGAGATCCGGCGGCTGTGCCTCGAGGGGCCGATCGAGGACCTGACCGCGACCGAGGCGGCCCAGCCCGCCCTGTTCGCCACCTCGCTGGCGGTATGGGACGTGGCGCGCTCGCGCGGCCTGAGCGCCGACTACGTCGCCGGCCACAGCCTCGGCGAGTACACGGCCGCGGTCGTCTCGGGCGCGCTGCAGGTGTCCGACGGGATGCGGCTGGTGGCGCGCCGCGGCCGCCTGATGGCCGAGATCCAATCGTCGCGGCCCGGCGCGATGGCCGCGATCATCGGCCTGGAGTTCGACCGCGTGTCCGCGCTCTGCGCCGAGGCATCCGCGGCGGGCGTGGTCGCACCCGCGAACCTCAACACGCCCTCGCAGATCGTCTGCTCGGGCGAGGAGGCCGGCGTGCTGAAGCTGATCGAGCTCGCCGAGCAGGCCGGCGCCGAGCGCGCGCTGCGACTCAAGGTCGGCGCCGCCTTCCACAGCTCGCTGATGGAGCCCGTCCAGCGGGAGATGGCGTCGGCGATGGAGGGCGTGCAGTGGCGCGACCCCGACACGCCGATGGTCGGCAACGCCACCGGGCTCGTTCGCAGCACCGCCGACGAGGTCCGCGAGGCGCTGATCGCTCAGATCGCCAGCCCGGTGCTGTGGGTCGACTGCGTCCGCACGCTGCGAAGCGAGGGTTGCGAGCAGTTCCTCGAGCTCGGCTCGGGCCGCACGCTCAGCGGCCTCGTGCGCCAGATCGATCCCGACGCCGAGACGTTCTCCGCCGACTCCCCGAAGAAGCTCGACAAGTTCGCGCAGCGCGCCGGCGCCTGAGCAGGGGCTGGTGGCGGCCGGGTCCGCCGGGGCTGTGGCGGTCGGTCACAACGGCGGTACCCTGTCCGCGTATGCCCACGCTCGTGTTCGATCCGCAGCCCGCCGAGCTCGAGGCCTTGCTCGAGCGCCGGCGCGAGTGGGGCGCGGACCGCTGGGATGAGGTGTGGGACGGTGTGCTTCACATGATTCCTCCGCCGAGTCACGAGCACCAACGGCTCGCAAGTCGGCTACACGAAGTGCTTGGCCCGTTGGCGCGAGCGGCCGGCCTCGAGCTGACTGGCGAGATTGGACTCGGCTCCGGCCGGAGCGATTACCGGGTGCCCGACCTTGCGCTGCATCGCCCCGGCGCTGCAGCGCAGTGGCATCCGACGGTGGCGGTGGCGGTCGAGATCGTCTCTCCTGGCGACAAGACCTGGGACAAGCTCTCGTTTTACGCCGCGCATCACGTCGATGAGCTGGTGATCATCGATCCACAGCAGCGCTCGGTGGACTGGCTCGCGCTCGATCATGGCGAATACCGGCCCGTCGATCGCGGTCGCGTGATCGACTCGGGACCCTCGCAGCTCGCGTACCGTCTCGATTGGCGCTGAGGAGTCGCTGGCGCATTCGGCGGCTACGCCACCGCCCGCGCCAGCAACGCCGTCAAGAACAGCGCCAGCACGTGAAACGACTGGTCAAGCGCATGCCCGAGCAGTGCGTCGGCC
Organism: Solirubrobacteraceae bacterium; assembly: GCA_049518835.1. Lineage (GTDB taxonomy): Bacteria > Actinomycetota > Thermoleophilia > Solirubrobacterales > Solirubrobacteraceae > Palsa-465. The sequence continues at coordinate 2,595 of JBEKRJ010000044.1, read as the reverse complement.
TGGATGTCGGCCTTCTTGAAGCGCCTCGCGTACGCGGTCAGCAGCCGCCCGTCGTCCTGGATCATGTGCGGCACGCCGATCACCGCCGCCAGCGCGAACACCCACCCATGGTCGCTGCTCCAGATCCAGATCAAGCCGGGCACGAACGCCAGCGTGTAGCTGGAGATGTGCGACAGCAGCGCGCGGCGCGCGGTCGCCGGCCCGCTCAGCCCCCCACGTTTGTTCAACGCCTGCCATTCGGTCTGCAGCATGTAGTCGCCCACCATGTGGGAGACGACGAACACCGCGAACACCTCGACCCAGGACATTCGGCGTGTGGAACCTATCGGCGCCGGCGGCGGGTGCTCAAGTGACCTCGCGCACCCGGCCGGTCTCGACCTCGTACACGAACCCGCGCACGCTCCCCTTGCGCGGGATGAAGGGGCTGTCGCGCAGCCGCGCGACGCTGTCGCGCACGTCTTGCTCGAGGTCGGCGAACGCCATCGGACGCCACGCCGGCCGCTGGCCCGTGTCGGCCTCGCGCGCCGCGATGAACTCCTCGTCGGTGAACGTCTGCATCCCGCACGCGCTGTGGTGAAGCACGACGATCTCCTCGGTCCCGAGCTCGTGCTGGGAGATCGACAGCGAGCGGATCACGTCGTCGGTCACGACCCCGCCGGCGTTGCGGATCACGTGCGCCTCGCCGGGCGAGAACCCGAGCGCGCGCGCCGGGTCAAGGCGCGCGTCCATGCAGGTCACGATCGCGACCTTCATCGCCGGCGCGGCGGCCAGCCCGCGATCCGCGAAGCTCTCCACATATGCCTCGTTGCGTGCCAGCAGCTGCTCAGTGGCCGTCATCAAATACCTCCCGAATCGATTCTCGCGCTTGACCGCGCCCCACGCCACCGACCAAGATGAGCGCCGGCGTGGCACGCAATCTCTACATCACAGCGATGGAACCAGGCAGCGGCAAGTCGGTGGTCGCGCTCGGCCTGATGGAGACGTTCGCCGGCAAGGCACACCGGACCGGCTTCTTTCGCCCGATCATCACCGCCGACGACGACGTCCCAGACCCCCAGCTGCAGCTGATCCGGCACCGGTACCAACTCGACTGCCCCTACGAGCGGATGTACGCCCTGCACGCCCGCGAGGCGCAGTCGATGATCGCCGCGGGCGCGCACGCGGAGCTCGAGCAGCGGGTGTTCGAAGCCTACAAGCGCCTCGAGCCGAGCTTCGACGTGATCGTCTGCGAGGGGACCGACTTCGCCGGCGTGCTGCCGGCGCTGGACTTCGACCTCAACGCCTCGCTCGCCAACCAGCTCGGCAGCCCCGTGCTGGTCGTGATCCGGGGCTCGACGGTGCCCGACATCGCCGCCGCGGTGCGGATCGCCAAGGCGTCCCTGCAGCACAAGGGCTGCTCGCTGTTCGGCGTGATCGTGAACCGCGTAGCGCCCGAGCTGATGGCTGCGATGCGCGAGCACTCGGTGATCTACGACCCCGGCGAGCCGATGTACGTGCTGGCCGAGAACGCCGCGCTGCGCCACCCGACGGTCGCCCAGGTCGCGACCGAGCTGCACGCCGCCGTGCTCGCCGGCGAGCAGCATCTGCACCAAAGCGTGCGTGAGGTCCGGGTGGCGGCGATGAACGTCGAGCACTTCCTCGAGGACCTCGTCGACGGGATGCTCGTGATCGTCCCCGGCGACCGCGCCGACATCGTGCTCGCGAGCGTCGCCGCGAGCGCCCTCGGCGGCCTGCCGCCGGTCGCCGGGATCGTGCTCACCGGCGGCTACCAGCCCGCCCCGCCAATCGAACAGCTGCTTGGCACCGCGCCGTTCGCGGTGCTCGGGACCGACGCCCGCACCTACCAGGCGGCCACCGCGGTGCACGCGATCGTCCCGCGCTTGACGGTCGCCGACGCCCCCCAGCTCGCAACCGCGATCGGCGTCTTCGAGGCGGGCGTCGACCCCGACGAGCTCGCCCAGCGCGTGCAGCTGCCCCGGCCCGCCGTCAAGACGCCGATGATGTTCCAGTACGAGCTGCTCGAGCGCGCCAAGGCCCGCCGGCGCCACATCGTGCTCCCCGAAGGCGAGGACGAGCGCGTGCTGCGCGCCGCCGACATCCTCCTGCGCCGCGACGTCGTCGACCTGACGATCCTCGGCCGCCCTGACGCGGTGCGCGGCAAGGCGGCCGCGCTCGGGCTGGCGCTCGACGCGGCGCGGCTCGTCGACCCGCGCACCGACCCGCGCGCGACCGTATACGCCGCCCGCTACCACGAGCTGCGCAAGCACAAGGGCATGACCGCCGAGCTGGCGCTCGACGTCGTCGCCGAGGGCAGCTACTTCGGCACGCTGATGGTCCAGACGGGCGCTGCCGACGGGATGGTCTCCGGCGCCGTCCACACGACCGCGGACACGATCCGGCCGGCATTCGAGATCATCAAGTCCAGCCCGGGCGTGTCGGTCGTCTCGAGCGTGTTCTTCATGTGCCTGGCCGATCGCGTGCTCGTGTACGGTGACTGCGCGGTCAACCCGCGACCCGACGCCGAGCAGCTCGCCGACATCGCGATCGGCTCGGCGCAGACCGCGACGCGCTTCGGCGTCGACGCGAGGATCGCGA
>JBEKRJ010000043.1:0-13643 GCA_049518835.1 Solirubrobacteraceae bacterium | reverse complement strand
GCGGGCTGCCGACCGTCGCCGGGCTCGCGTTTGACCCGCGCGGGCGGCTGTGGGCGGCGGCGGCGGGCCTGGGCACGCACGCGCGCGACGGCGTGTACCTGATCGCCAGGCCCGGAGCAGCGCCGGTGCGGGTGATCTCGGGGCTCGACGACCCGCTGGGCCTCGCTTGGTACGACGGGCGGCTGTACGTGTCCTCGGTCGGGCGCGTGACCGCCTACGGCGACCTCACCGGCACGCGCTTCGCGCACGACGCGACGATTCTCCGCGGCCCGGTCGCCGGCGGCGAGAACAACGATCTCGTGGTCGCGCCCGACGGGCGCCTGTTGATGGGCATCACCGCCAGCTGTGACCATTGCCTGCCGCGCTCGCAGTGGTCCGGGTCGATCGTGTCGTTCGCACCCGACGGCGGCGACCTGCGGCTGTACGCCGCGCGGATCCGCGCTCCGTTCGGGCTGGCGCTGTATCCGGGGACCAGCGACCTGTTCGTGACGATGAACCAGCGCGACGACCTCGGCGCGCGCTCGCCGGCCGACGACCTTGCGGTCGTTGCGCCCGGCACCGACTGGCGCTTCCCCGGCTGCTATCACCAAGGCGGGCCGGCATGCGCGGGCGTCCCAGCGCCGCTTGCGCTGCTCGGCGCGCACCGCGCGCCGGGGCCGATCGCGATCGTCACCGGTCAACTCGGTCGCGCGGTCGCAACCGCGGCGCTGATCGGCGAGTGGACCGCCGGCAAGGTCGTCCGGGTCGCGCTGCGCAAGCACGGCTCGAGCTGGCGCGGCTCGCCGAGCGTCCTGCTGACGGGCCTTCGCAATCCGTTCGCGCTCGTCCAGGCGCCCGACGGGTCGGTGCTCGTCGGCGACTGGGGCAGCGGCGTGATCTACCGGATCGCCGCCGCCGCGCGCGGTTAAGGCGGCTTCGACAGCAGCGGCGAGCTCCGGATTAAAATCGCGGTCCGTGGCCAACGGCGCCGGCGCACTCTCGGTCTCGCAGCTGATGCAGCGCTGGACGACCGGCGCGGCGACGCCGCTGGTCAGCTGGTCAAAGCCCGCGGCGCTGCGCGCGCTGCGCGCGGCGATCGTGATGCCGAGCCTGTTCGCGATCACCGACGCGCTGATCGGCAACCTGCAGATGGCGCTGTTCGCCGGCTTCGGCTCGTTTGCGACGCTCGTGCTGGTCAGCTTCGCGGGCACTCGCCGCGACAAGCTGATCGCCCATGCCGGGCTCGCCGTCGCCGGCAGCGTGCTGCTGACGATCGGCACAGCCGTCAATTCGCCGCCCCTGCTCGCGGCGCTCGTCACGGTCCCGGTGACGTTCGCGGTGTTCTTCGCCGGCGTCGCCGGCCCGGCCGCGGCAGCGGGCGCGACCGGTGCGCTGCTCGCGTACGTGTTACCGGCCGCGTCCAAGGGCACAATCGGGATGGTCCCGGACCGGCTCGCGGGCTGGTGGCTGGCGTCAGTCGCGGGGACCGCCGCGGTGCTCGCGATCTCGCCGCCGGCGGCCGGCAGCGGCCTGCGCCGCGCGGCCGGCCGGCTGTGCTCGGCCTTGGCCGACGAGCTCGACGCGCTGCTGCGCGGCGACCCGACCGAAGCCGGGCTGCGGGCCTGCGTCGACGCCGAGCACGAGCTGCTGGCGCAGTTCACGGCCACGCCGCTGCGCCCAACCGGGCTGGCGGCCGCCGACCAGGCGCTCGCCAACGCCGTCGAGCTGCTGGAGTGGTGCACTGCGGTGCTCGTCGACAGCGTGCACGAGCGCAGCGACCTGAGCCGTGCGCCGGGCGCCGATCGCGAGCTGCTCGAGGCCGCCGCTGTGGTTCTGCGCCGGTCCGGCGCGCTGGTCGCCGGCGGCCGGGCAGCACCCGAGCTCGAGCGCCTGGAGGACCTCCGGCGCCAGAGCATCGCCCGCGTGCACCGCCTCGATCCCGACAGCGAGGACTTTCGCGAGCAGGCGCAGCTTTCGTTTCACACGCACACGATCGCGGTGACGGTGCTGGCGATCGGCGCCGATGCCGCCGTTGCCGCCCGCCTTGCCGGCGTCGACTGGCTCGCCGACAGGCGCCGGCGCTGGTTCGGCGGCGAGCTGACGGGGTCCGATGCCGGCCGGCGCCTGGGCGGCCTCGCGCGCTTGGGCGGGCTCGCGACCCGCCACGCGAGCGTGCGCTCGGTGTGGTTCATCAACAGCTTGCGCGGGGCCCTGGCGCTCGCGGCGGCGGTCGCGGTCGCGGATGTCACCAACGTCCAGCACGGGTTCTGGGTCGTGCTCGGGACGCTGTCGGTGCTGCGCACCAACGCCGCGTCGACCGGCGCGATCGCGCTGCGGGCGCTGATCGGAACTGCCGCCGGGTTCGTGATCGGCGCGCTGCTGCTGCTGGCGATCGGGAGCGCGTCCGGCGTCTTGTGGGTCGCATTGCCGCTGGCGGTGCTGGTGGCGGCCTACGCGCCCGGGACGGCGCCGTTTGCCGTCGGGCAGGCCGCGTTCACGGTCACGGTCGTGGTCCTGTTCAACCTGCTGGTCCCGGCCGGCTGGCGCGTCGGCGAGCTGCGGATCGAAGACGTCGCGATCGGCTGCGCCGTGAGCCTGGTGGTCGGGACCCTGTTCTGGCCACGGGGCGTCGCCTCGGTGGTCGGCGACGACCTCGCCGACGCGTACCGCTCGGGCGCCGCGTATCTCGCGCAAGCGTTCCAGTGGGTGTGCGGGCTGCGAGCGGACGAGCCCGACAACGCGGCGCCGGCGGTCACCGCCGGCGAGCGGCTGGACGAGGCGCTGCGCGGCTTCTTGACCGACCAGGGCACCAAGCACCTGGGCAAGGAGGAGCTGTGGCGCCTGGTCGGCGGCACGCTGCGCCTGCGCCTGACCGCGCACGCGGTGTCGGGGCTACCCCGCGGCGGGCCGCACGGGATCGCGGGCGCGCAGGACGCGCTCGGTGACCGGGCCCAGCAGCTCGACGACTTCTACCAGCAGCTCGCGGCGCAGCTCGGCAGGCCCCACGGCCAGGCGGTGGCGACGCTCGTCGCGCCGGCGTTCGACGTCGACGCCGCCGCCCCGGCAACGCGCGACGCGATCTGGCTCGGCGAGCACCTCAACCATCTCGCCGAGCACCTGTGCGAGCTCGTGCTCCCGGCCACGCACGTCGCGGAGGTCCGCCGCCGGCCGTGGTGGCGGTAGCGGTCGCTACGCTGATCGATCATGCGGCAAGCGAGATCGAGGAGCGCGAGATGAAGGCGGTCTGGAACGGCGCGACGGTCGCCGACAGCGACGACACGGTCGTCGTCGAGGGCAACCACTACTTCCCGGCCGAGTCGGTCGACGCTCGCTACCTGCTCGGCAGCGACACCCACACGACGTGCCCGTGGAAGGGCGAGGCGAGCTACAAGACGCTGGTGGTCGACGGCGCCACCAACCCAGACGCCGCGTGGTTCTATCCCGCGCCCAAGGACGCCGCGGTGCAGATCAAGGACCGCTTCGCGTTCTGGCGCGGCGTGCAGATCGTCGCGTCCTGAGGCCCGAGCTGGCGCCCGCGCGTCCCAACGTCTGGCTGCGCGACGGGCCCGACGGGCAGCGGATCGTCGTGCTCGCGTTTGCCTATGACGCGGACATCGTCGCGCGTGTGCGGATGATCCCCGACCGTCGCTTTGACTGGGACACGCGCGAATGGTCCGCGCCGGCCAACGACTGGTCCGGCGCCCGCGTGCTGGCGGTGCTCGAGCGGTTCCCCGAGCTGACCTGCGATCCGGCGGCACAGGAGTGGCTGGCCGGCGTCGCGCGGCGGTGGATCGGCTACGCGCGCACCGCGCGCTATGACGACCGCGGCTGGTGGGCGCTCGAGACGATCGCCGGCGTCGTCCCGGCCGCGCTGCGTGAGGGCGCGGTCGAGCACGACGGCCGGCTGCTGGTGCCGTTCAGCGCCGGCGCCGCGGAGGCGGTGCGAGCGCTCGGCGCGGCGCGGCTGAGCACGCCGGCGGCCCGCTGCCTGGAGCTGGTCGAGGTCGGCCTCGAGCCGCCGCCGGCGCGGCTCGTGCTCGCGCGCGGCGTCGACGGCGAGCGGCTGGCGCTCGAGGTGCTGTGGGATCCCGCCGTCGGGGCGGCGTTCGAGCGGCTCCCGGGCGCGACCCGCAACGGCGTCGCGCTGGACCCGTGGCTCGCCGGCCAGCTCGATGCGTTCGTCGCGCAGCACGGCGTCGAGGTCGGCGCGCTCGCGGCGGACGTGCTGCACCGGCTGCGGGCCGAGTACGAGCAGGCGGCGGCAGCGGTTCGGCGCTCGCGCGCCGACAGCGGCGAGCCGATCGCCGCGGTCGCGGCGGTGCTGGGCGGCGAGCTGGCGCCGTTTCAGTGGGCCGGCGTGCGCTACGCGCTGGACGCTCGGCGCCTGTTCCTGGCCGATGAGCAGGGCCTCGGCAAGACCGTCGAGGCACTTGCGACGGTCGAGGCCGACGGCGCGTATCCGGCGATCGTCGTCTGCCCGGCGTCGATGAAGCTCGGCTGGGAGCGCGAGGCGAGGCGGTGGCTGCCGCACCGCTCGGTCGCGGTCGTGCACGGCCGCGCGCCGGTGCCCCCCGCGGGCGAGATCACGATCCTCAACTACGAGATCGCGGCCGCGCATCGCGCCGCGCTCGCGCGCCGGCGCCCGCGGGCGCTGGTCGTCGACGAGTCGCACTACTGCAAGAACCCGCACGCCAAGCGCACCCAGGCGCTGCGCCGGCTCGCCGAGGCCGTCGCCGCAGACGGCTTGCGGCTCGCGCTGACCGGCACGCCGGTGCTCAACCACCCCGAGGAGCTGATCGCCCAACTGCGGCTGATCGGGCGCCTGCAGGACTACGGCTCGGGTGCCCGCTTCGCCCGCGAGTTCGAAGGACAGCGCAGCGAGGAGCGGCTGCACTGGCATCTGCGCCGGCGCTGCTTCGTGCGCCGGCTGAAGGCCGACGTGCTCCCGCAACTGCCCGCCAAGCGCCAGGTGGTGATCCCGATCGCGCTGACCAACGAGTCCGAGTACCGGCTCGCCGAAGACGACGTGATCGCGTGGCTGCGCACGCAGCCGCTGGACCTACGCGAGCTCGACGCGCGGATCGCCGCGACGCTGCGAGCCCAGCGCCTGGCCCAGCTGACCGCGCTGCAGCGGCTCGCGGCGCGCGGCAAGCTGGCCGGCGCGCTCGGATGGATCGAGGACTTCCTCGCGTCGGGGGAGGCGCTGGTCGTGTTCGCGCGCCACGTCGAGGTCCAGCGGGCGGTGCTGGCGCGCTTTCCCGATGCCCTGTCGCTGCTGGGCGAGGACTCGCTCGTGCGCCGTCAGGCGAGCATCGCGGCCTTCCAGGACCGCGACGGGCCGTCGCTGATCGTGTGCGCTACCCGCGTCGCCGCGCAGGGGATCACGCTCACGCGCGCCTCGAACGTGTGCTTCCTCGAGCTCGAGTGGACGCCGGCGATGCACGACCAAGCGGAGGACCGTTGCCACCGCATCGGCCAGCGCGACGCCGTCACCGCCTGGTACCTGTTGGCCGCCGGCACGATCGACGAGACGATGGTGACGCTGATCCAGCGCAAGCGCCAGATCGTGTCCGCGGTCACCGACGGCCGCCGGCCGGCCGACGACGGCCTCGTCGAAGGCGTGATCCGCGAGCTGCGCGACGCCCGTCCGGTCCGTCACCTGAGGGTCGTCGCCGGCGGTCACCAGCCAGGCTCCGCGTAGCGGGCGATCAGTCATAGAAGCGCTCCCGCTTGAGCTCCGCGAGCACATCCGCGTCATGGCCGAACACCAGCTTCGCGTCCGTGCGGTCGGCGAGCGTCTTGACCTGGCGGTAGCTGCGCCACCAGGCCGCGTGGTCGCGCAGCAGCCAGCCCAGCGGCTGGGGCCCGGCGTAGTTGTCGCGCAGATGGAACTGGTCGCTGGTGAACAGGAACGTGACGGCATTGAGCAGGTCGAGTCGCAGTCCCAGCAGCGCCGGCGTGTGCCCCGCCAAGCGCAACAGGTGCACGCCGGCAAACAGCTCGAGTTGCTCGCCGTCGAGCGCTTGCCAGTTGAACGAGAAGTCGAGATAGTGGGGGATGTAGGCGCCGAGATCCTCGCCCGTTGCGACCGCGTAGAAAGCATGCTTGAGCTCATCGGCGTGCACGTAGATCGGAACGTTGCGTCCCCGGAAGAACTCGAGCCCGCCGGCGTGGTCGAGGTGCAGGTGCGAGAGCACGATCGCGCGGATCTCGTCGAGGCCGAAGCCGGCCACCTGCACGGCGGCGTCGAGGCGGTGCTAGTGCTCGTAGCGCGAGATCGCGAACAGCTCCTGGATAATCGGCGGCCACAGCTCCTTGTGGGCGGCAGCCGGACCGGTGTCGAACAGGATCGGCCCGACCTTCGGGTGCTCGATCAGTGCCGCGACCATCGCCACGCTGCGGCGGGACGACGGCGGGTTGGGCGCCGATCGGGTGCTGACGCCGGCGCCGGCGAGCGGAAAGCCCTCGTCGTAGTCGATCCTGCCCAGGTCCAGCAAGTGAAGCTTCGTCGTCTGCCTCCTCGACGTGGTGCCCCGACGCGGAGAACCATGACGTCTGCGCTCACGCCACCAACCCCAGCTGCCGATCTATCCGGGTGACCCCGCCGACTCCGCCGGGACCGTGAGGCTGGTGGATGCACCCGAAAGCTGCAAGGAACGCAAAGATCTCGCGCCTGATCGGGCGCGTCGCCGGCCCGAGCGCGGCCTCGCGACGGTTTGCGCTCGCGGTGATCGGCGCCGGCGCGGCGTCGGCGCTGTTCTTCCTGTGGCTGGCGCTGAAGCTGGGCGGCGCGCAGGCGACGACCGCGGTCGATGATCTGGGCGAGCTTGCCGCTGCGCTGGCGGCCGCGCCGGCGTGTTGGCTGGCGGCGCGCCGCGAGTCGGGCCGGATCGCCGGCGGCTGGCGGCTGCTCGGCGCTTCGGCGCTGTCGTGGGCGATCGGCGAGGCGATCTGGTCTTGGTATGAGGTCGTGATCGGCCGCGACGTGCCGTTTCCCTCGCCGGCCGACGCCGGGTTCCTGCTCTCGGTCCCGCTCGCGCTTGCGGCGATGAGCGTGTTCTTTACCGCGCCGCTGGGGTTGACGTCGCGCCTGCGAGCCGGGGTCGATGCGCTGATCGTCGCGACAGCGACGTTGCTGATCAGCTGGATGACGGTGCTCGGGCCGGCGTACGGCGGGCGCACGGGCGATCTGCTGGCCCAGGCGATCTCGCTCGCATACCCGCTCGGCGACGTCGTGATCGTCTCGGCGGTCGTGATCGTCGCGGGCCGCAGTCGCGCGATCCAGCGGGTGCCACTGGCCTGGATCGGCGCGGCGATGCTCGCGCTCGCGGTGTCAGACAGCGCGTTCGCGTATCTGACCCAGGCGGGCTCGTACGGGACCAGCCAGCTGATCGACACCGGCTGGGTCGTCGGCTACCTGACGCTCGCGCTGGCCGCGCTCAAGCCCCAGGATAACTCGCGCCGCCCGCGCCGGCACGAGCGGACGATGCTGCCCTACCTGCCGGTCCTGGGGGCGCTCGCGATCCTCGCCGTGCGCACGCTGCAGGGCACCAATCCACTCAGCCAGCTCGGGCGCTGGAACGCGCTTGCGGTGGCGCTGTTCGTCGTCGTCCGGCAGATGCTGACGCTGCGTGAGAACCAGTCGCTGACCGACGATCTCGAGTCCAAGGTGGCGTTGCGGACGCTCGAGCTGCGCCACAGCGAGGGGCGCCTGCGGGCGGTGCTCCAGAACGTCTCCGACGTGATCGGCGTCGTCTCGACGGACGGCACGATCGCCTACCTGAGCCCCTCGACCGCCGACGTGCTCGGCCACCACAGCGACGAGTTGGTCGGCGCGAACCTGCTGGCGCTCGTGCATCCCGACGACCGCGCCGACGCGGCGGCGTTCTGCGCGGACCTCGGTCGCGGTGGCGCGCGCCGCGCCGAGCTGCGGCTGCGCGGCGGCGACGGCCGCTGGCGCCACACGGAGACGATCGCCGGCGAGGCGGTCGACGACCTCGGCGGCGGCCGGGTCGTGGTCACGATCCGCGACGTCAGCGACCGCCGCGAGCTCGAGCGCCAGCTCGCCCATCAGGCGTTTCACGATCCCCTCACCGATCTGGCCAACCGCTCCCTGTTCACCGACCGCGCCAGCCACGAGCTGCAGCGCACCCACCGCAGCGGCCGGCAGCTGGCCGTGCTGTGCATCGACCTCGACGGCTTCAAGTCGGTCAACGACAGCCTCGGTCATGCCTGCGGGGACGAGCTGCTCAAGGCGGTCGCGAGCCGGCTGCGCGCGACGATGCGCACCGGCGACACGGTCGCGCGGCTCGGCGCCGATGAGTTCGCGGTGCTGATCGAGGATTGCGAGGAGGCGGTCGCGGTTGGCGCGGCGGAGCGCCTGCAGCAGGCGTTGAGCGCGCCGCTGACGCTGGCGGGCGAGCGGCTAACGCTGTCGGCGTCCGTCGGGATCGCGATCGGCGGCCCGAGGACCGAGTCGGTCGCCGAACTGCTGCGCAGCGCCGACATCGCCCTGTACCGCGCGAAGGCCGCCGGCGACGGCTCGCACAAGGTGTTTCGCACCGAGATGCGAGCAGCGGTGGTACGCCGCGCGAACCTCCAGAGCGACCTGCGCGCGGCGCTCGGGCGCGACGAGCTGCTCGTCCACTACCAGCCGATCGTCGAGTTGTCCGGCGGGCGCCTGGCCGGTTTCGAGGCGTTGGCCCGCTGGCATCATCCGAGCCACGGCCCGGTCTCGCCGCTCGAGTTCATCCCCGTCGCCGAGGACACCGGCCTGATCGTGCCGATCGGCCAGTGGGTGCTCGAACAGGCGACCGCGCGGCTGCGCTCGTGGGACGAGCTCGGCGGATGCGACCTCAAGATCAACGTCAACGTCTCCGGGCGCCAGCTGACGACGGCGAGGTTTGCCAGCAGCGTCGGCGAGATCCTCGAGCGCTCGCGGCTCGATCCGGGCCGGCTGACGCTCGAGCTGACCGAAAGCGTGCTGCTGAAGAACGCCGACGAGACCGTCGCCAGGCTGCAGCAGCTCAAGGAGCTGGGCGTCCGGCTGGCGATCGACGACTTCGGCACCGGCTTCTCGTCGCTGGCCTACCTGCAGCGGTTCCCGGTCGACGCGCTCAAGATCGACAAGTCGTTCATCGACAACGTGCTCACCAACGACCGAGCGGGCGAGCTCGCGCGGTCGGTGATCGCGCTCGGCGCGACGCTCGAGCTCGACACGGTCGCGGAGGGCATCGAGCATCAATCGCAGGCCGCGCACCTGCGCCTGGCGGGCTGCCGCCTCGGTCAGGGCTTCCTGTTCTCGCCCCCGCTGGCGCCGGACGCCGTACAGGCGCTGCTGCGTGCCCAGGCACGCCCCTCCCCGGAGCGAAGGACGCCGGAAGCCGCCTAACTAACTACGGGCTATGTGCCGACGGGGATCAGGATGCCGCGCCCCTGAAGACGTCCGCCGTTCAGGTCGGCCATCGCGTCGTTGATCGCGTCCAGCGGGTAGGTGCTGGTGTGCAGGCGGACCTTGCCCTGCGCGGTCAGGATCATCAGCTCCTGCAGGTCCGCGTAGGTGCCGACGAGGTTGCCGATGAACGAGATCTCACGAGAGATCACGTCGATCGTCGGGATGTCGATGTTCTCGCCGTAGCCGATCACGTAGTAGAAGCCGCCGTCGCGGACCATCGCGATCCCGTCCTCGATCGCTCCCTTCTCGCCGACGAAGTCGATGATCGCCTCGGCGCCGAGGCCGTCGGTGATCTCCTTGACCTTGTCCACGTGCGCGCCGTCGACCCGCACGGTCTGGTCGGCGCCCATCTCGCCCGCGAGCGCAAGTGCCTTCTCCGATGGATCGATCACGATGATCTGCGCCGGCGTCATCGCCCTCAGGCACTGGATCCCGATGTGGCCGAGGCCGCCGGCGCCGATCACGACCGCGCTCGTGCCGGCGGTCAGCACCGGCACCGCCTTCTTGACCGCGTGAATCGCGGTCAGGCCGGCGTCGGCAAGCGCCGCGATGTCCTTGGGCTCGAGCACCGGGTCGAGCTTGACGACCGAGCGCGCGGACGTGAGCAGGTACTCGGCAAAGCCGCCGTCACGGTTGATGCCCGGAAACGAGCCGTTGAGGCAGTGCATGTCGTCGCCCTTGCGGCACGGCAGGCACAGCCCGCATGAGATGAACGGGTGCACGATCACGGTGTCCCCCGGCGCGACGTTGGTGACCGCCGCGCCGACCTCGTGTACCCAGCCCGAGTTCTCGTGACCCGGCGTATACGGCAACGCGACGCCGGACTTCTCGGCCCACTGGCCCTCCTGGATGTGAAGGTCGGTCCGGCACAGCCCAGCGGCGCCGATCCTCACCACGACGTCGAGCGGGCCGAGGGCCTTGGGCTCGTCGATGCTGTCGAGCTTGAGCGGCTCGTGGTAAGCGTGCAGCCTCGCGGCCTTCATCGCGCAACCTCCTCCGTATCGATCTCGGCCGCCAAATCGTGGCGGAACTGAAGCAGTGAACGGCAGATGCCGCCGTTGGCCTCCAGGCTGGTGCGCACCAGCCGCCCCATCCGCAGCCAGCGCGATAGCTGGGCCGCGGCCACCGGCTCGCCGGCACCCGACACGAACGCCGGCGAGGCCGGGTCAACCGCGATCCCGAGCTGGGCGCGTAACTCCACGCAGCGCCGTGCGCCAATCCCGTCGGGCAGCTGCGCCAGGCGCATGCCAACGACCTCCTCGGCGCTTGCGCCGCCGGCCAGGAGCTGCTCGCAGAGCTTGGACTGACGCGCCACCAGCGCCTTGCGCGAGAACAGCTCGCGCAGGCTCTCTAGCGAGTCGTCGTCGGTCTCGCCGGGAAACGCGCCCGTGAACCCCACGCCGCGGCCCAGCGCCGCGTTGATCTCGTCGCCGGTGTAGTGATCCTCGAGCTTGACACTGACGTTGCGCACGCCCGGCAGCCGGCGCACGGCCTTGCGGGCGTCGGCTGCCATCAGGAATGCGAAGTTGGGCGCGCACTGCGGCGTCGGCAGGCGCAGCAGCACCTCGACGTCGCCGTCGGGCGTCACCTCACACGAGCTGACGAACCGCAGCGTGGTGATCGGCTCGTCGAGCTCGGGGTCGATCACCCCGTCCAGCGCCCGCAGCACGCGGCTCGTGCTGAGCACCGCTCGCCATCCGGGCTCGCCGAGGCCGGAGGTCGCACGAGTGCTCGCGGGGCTCATGCCGTCTCGACCAGCTGCGCATCCTCCTGCGCGGCCGGAGCGCCCTCGGACTCGGGCAGCTGGAGCTCCCCCGGGACCTCGATCCCGTAAAGCTTCGCGGCGTTGAGCCCGAGGATCTTGCGCTTGCCGGCGTCGCCCAGGCGCGGATAGTCGGCGAACTCCGCGTGGTCGGGATCCGGGTAGTCCCAGTCCAGGAAGCCGTCGAGCTGCCACTTGGGCTCCCAGATACCGTAGTCGCTGCCGAACAGGATCTTGTCCTCGCCGACCCAGAACAGCAGTTCGCCGATCACCTTGGCGAAGAACCGCGGGCGCGAGTGCATCAGCCCGCCGATCACGACCGACAGGCCCGCGTACACGTTGGGCTCCTGCGTCGCCATGAAGCAGAAGTCCTCGATCCGCGGCAGCCCGACGTGCTCGATGATGAAGTTGAGCTCCGTGTTGTCGGTCGCGGCGCGGTCCACGTCGCGCGGGTCGAAGGCATCCTTGTCCAGCGGCCAGATCGTCGGGCCCTTGTGAGCGTGGATGTTCTTGATCCCGAGCTCCTTGCACTTGGCATAGAACGGCTTACACGCTTCGTCGTCCATCCGGAAGCCGCGCGAGCCGTTGTGCCACTCGGCGGTGTAGAGCTTGACGCCCTTGAGGTTGTACTGCTTGGCGTCGCGCTCGAGCTGCTCGAGCCCGGCCTCGCCGTCGCGCGGGTCAAAGCGCCCGTTGACGATCAGCTTGCCGGGGTGCTTGGCGGCGAGCGCGCCGTTGCGCTGCGCAGTGTTGAAGCCCTCCGTGTACCACGACTTCAGGTACGTGGACTGCAGGATCGCGACGTCGACGCCGGCGTCCTCGAACACGTCCTTGACGAAGTCCTCCTCGGAGTACTTCATGAACTTCTGAAGTGGCCAGTGGGTCTCCGCCGGGCCGAGTCCCATGTAGGCGTGGAAGCACTCGATCCAGCCCTTCGCGTATTGCTCCTGCCCCTTGACCCAGTTCTCCGGGCTGGCATCCCAGAAGTGACAGTGGCCGTCGACGATGAAGTACCGCTCACCGTTCTTCTCGTACATACTCAGCTCCCTCTCGTGATGATTGTACGGTCAATCGACTCTGTTGCACGGCGACAATCGGGCTCGCCGTGCAGGCGTGCAGGTCCGTGTAATTAACTGTCGGGGTCCTGCGGGGTCGGGAAGCGGCCGTCGATCAGCTCGATCCTGTACCCGTCCGGATCGAGGACGAAGCAGATCCTGCCGACTTCCGCACGCCCTCCTGGCGAATAGGGCGCCTTCTCGGGCTCGATGCCCGCTGCCGCCAGCGACTTCAGTGTCGCATCCAGATCCTCCACCTCTAACGCGATGTGGTTGTAGCCGTCGCCGAGATCGTAGGGCTCGTCGCGGTCGCGGTTGACCGTCAGCTCCAGCGTGTCTCCATCCCCGGGAAGCCCCATGTACAGGTTGTACGCCGTCTCGAAGTTCAACCGGCCACGGCGCTCGAACCCCAGGTGACCGTAGAAGCGCTCCGACGCCCGCGGGTCTCGAACGCGTATGCAAGTGTGAATGAAGCGCATTTGCGGCGAGCCTATCGCGCTGCACGGCGCGCGTCGAGTACCTGATCACAGCTCGAACTCGGCCAGTCCCATCAGCGCCCGGCGCTCGCGGATCGCGGCCTGGATCCGCAGCCGCACCCGGACGTTCGAGGCCGATCCCGGCACCGACGATCAGCAGGCAGAAGCCCGACTCGCGCAGTGACTCCAACCACCCCGACGGCGAGCGCTCGATCGCGTCGTGGAAGCGCTCGACCGCGCGCCCGCCGTGCTCGCCTGGAATTCGCTCGCGTTTGCCGACATACCGCAATCGCTCCCGGCCGGTCCGTGCCCCGGCGATGCAACGCGATTGATCGCAGCTGGGCGTTCGTACGAGGGAGAGCCATATGCCTGCAGCAAGCGCGAGACGGCAAAGCCGGACGAAGACGTGTTCCACTCGGTCCAGTCCGACGAGTCGCGCCACATCTCCACGGCTACTCGATCATCCTGATGGCGCTTGCCGACGAGCGCAACCGCGAGTTGCTGGAGCGCGATCTGCGCTACGCCTGGTGGAACAACCACGCGGTCGTCGACGCGGCGATCGGGTCGTTCATCGATTACGGCACCAAGGTCCGGCGCAAGGACCGCGAGAAAGGGCTACATCCACGAGGTGGCGCAGTTCTTCGCCACCGGAGGGCACACGCCAGAATTAGTGCTGAAATTTGACGAGTGGCTGGGCGTGGCTGGCGCCGCCGGCTCGCCCGACGATACCGGGAGTATGCGAGGGGCGAGCCGGTGGCGCCTGGCGCGGTTGCGGTAGGGGGCGTCGCCGAGTCCGCGCGCGCGACCTCCGGCGGCGCGAGCGAGACCGAGTCCGCCGCCGAGGAGCTCGCCCGCACCGCCGCCGAGCTGCAACAGCTGGTCGCGCGGTTCGTCTGCTGACGCAGGGCCCTCGCCGG
>JBEKRJ010000042.1:0-13855 GCA_049518835.1 Solirubrobacteraceae bacterium | reverse complement strand
CACGCGATGGGACCGGCCTCGGGCTCCCGATCACGCGCGCGCTGACGCGCTTGATGGGCGGCGAGGTGACGGCGACCAGCGCCGTCGGCGCGGGCTCGACGTTTCGCGCCACGATCGAGGCCGCGATCGCACCTGGGCATGCCGGCTCCCAGCTCGAGCCCGAGGCCAACCTGCGCGGCCGCCGCGTGCTGGTGATCGACGACAACCTGACCGCGCAGCGGATCACGGGCGCGCACACGCGATCGTGGGGGATGGAGCCGGTTGCGGTCAGCAGCCCCGACGCGGCGTTGGGCCTGCTGCGCGCCGGCGAGCCGTTCGACATCTGCCTGCTGGACTTCTCGATCCCCGGTTCGCGCTGCATCGACGTGCTGCACGCGATTCGAGCCACGCCCGGCGGGCGGAGGCTGCCGACGATCGTGCTGTCGTCGGTCAGCGCCGCGCGCAACGATCTCGACCGGCTCGCCGAGCAGGGCGTCCCGCTGCATCAAAAGCCGGTCAAGGCCGCCGCCCTGCGCGACGCGGTCCGCTCTATCCTCGCCGTCGCGCCGGCGCACACGCAACCGACTCGCCCGCGGCTCGATCCTGAGATGGCCAGCCGCCACCCGGCGCAGATCCTGATCGTCGAAGACCAGCCGGCAAACCAGCTCGTGCTCACGAGGATGCTCGAGCGGCTCGGTTACCAGGCCGACGTCGCCGCCAACGGCTACGAGGCACTCGAGCGGCTCTCGGGCCATCCATACGATCTCTTGCTGATGGACCTGCAGATGCCGCAGATGGATGGCTACGAAGCCACACGGCAAATCCGCGCCACACACACGCGGTCGATCCAGATCGTCGGCGTCAGCGCGCATGCCTCCCAAGACGCGCGTAGCGCCGCACTCGACGCCGGCATGGATGGCTACATCACCAAGCCGTACACCGTCGAGCAGCTCCAGGAGGTCCTGCGCGGCGCCGGCCGGAGCGCAACCGAATCCGACTGACTACGAGACCGGCGGGGCTAGCAACCGGCGACTTCCGCGAGCCGCAGCTCAGACGACAGGCGGCTACGCGCTCCCGCGCCGACCAGCGCCACCAGCCCCAAGCCCGCCACCACGTACGCCGCACGCGGCGAGAAGACCGCGGTCAGTGTGCCGCCGAGCAGGATCCCCGCGCCCGGTGCGAGCGCCGCCAGCGCCTCCAGCACCGCGGCGACGCGCGCCCGCAGCGCCTCGGCGACGAGCTGGTGAATTGCCGTCTCGACCGACGCCCATTGGGTCCCGTTGCCGACGCCGCCGACAACGCTGGCGCCGCAGGCCACAGCGAGCGTCGGGGCGAGCCCGGTTGCGAGGTAGCCGATCGCCACCGCGAGCGTGGACGCGAGCATCATCCCGGCGCCGATCCGGCGCGCAAGGCGGACGTGAGCTGCCGAGCCGATCGCGATCCCGACGCCCCATGCTGCCAGCATCGCGGCGTACCCGCCGGCGCCCGCATGCATGCAACGACGCGCATACACGACGGTCACGGGCACCACGAGGTAGAAGAACACGAATGCCAGCCCCTCGCCCGCGATCAACGCGCGCAGCGCGGGCTGTCGCGCGATGTAGTGAATGCTTTCGCGCAGGCGCCCGCGCCCCGGGGCGCTTCCCGCGCCAGATCCGTCCACCGGGGCGTCCAGTGCGCCGGCGCGCGCCAGCAATCCCGCGGCGAGCATGAACGTGGCGGCGTCGATCGCGAGCGCGATTGGGGCGCCGAGCGCGGCGACCGCGAGCCCGCCGATGATCGGTCCGGCGATCGTGGCAGCGGCCAGCGCGATGTTGAACGCCGCCTTGCCCTCGGGCATCAGGCCGTGGGGAATCAGCGTCGACGCGGCAGCGGCGCGCGTGACGCTGCGTGCGATGAAGGCGAGCTGCGCATCGGCAAATGCTAGCGTGAAGATCAGCTCCACGCCCGCGCGCTTGACGAGCAGTGCCAGCAAAGTGAACAGCAAGCCCTCGACGAGGTACAGCGCGGGCAGGATGCGGCCAGGCGCGACCCGGTCCACGCGCGCAACCAGGAACGGGCCGATCAGCCCCGGGATGAACTGCGTGCACAGAAACAGCGTGGCGGCCGCAAGCGCCGATCCGGTCCTCGCCAGCACGACCACCGCGAGCGCGAGCGCGCCGACCACGTCGCCGGCGCGGTTGATCACGTAGGACACAAGCAGCGCGCGGAACTCGCCGACGCGCAGCGCTGCGCGCAGCCCGCTCACCGCACGCCTGCCGTCACCTGGCGGCGCGGCCGCGCCAGCTCGCGAACGCGCTGCTCGATCGCGAGCTCGGTCTCGAAGTCGGCGTCCTCGGCGTGCGTGAAGCCGATCTGCTCGCGCTCCAGGACGCCGACGAA
Source organism: Solirubrobacteraceae bacterium (assembly GCA_049518835.1). Taxonomy (GTDB): domain Bacteria; phylum Actinomycetota; class Thermoleophilia; order Solirubrobacterales; family Solirubrobacteraceae; genus Palsa-465. The sequence continues at coordinate 11,494 of JBEKRJ010000042.1, read as the reverse complement.
GACCTCGACGAAGCGGGGATCGAGCTGCGTGCCGGCCACCCGTCGCAGCTCGCCGATCGCGTCGGCGCGGGAGACGGGCACCCGGTAGGTGTCGCGCGCGGTCATCACGTCGTACACGTCCGCGACCGAGATCATCCGCGCGAGCGCTGGGATCTGCTCGCCTGCGAGCCCGTGCGGATAGCCCTCGCCGTCGACGCGCTCGTGGTGCGCAAGGATCACGGCCGCGATCTCCTCATACCCCTGGACGGCCCGCACCAGTTCGGCCGCGTGCACGGGGTGCTGGCGCACGACCTCGAACTCGTCGTCGGTCAGCCGGCGGTCGGCGAGCAGGATCCGGTCCGGGAACGCGAACTTGCCGATGTCGTGCAGCAGGCCCGCCGTGTGCACGATCCGCAGGTCCTCGTCGCAGCAGCCGGCGGCCCGCGCGATCGCATGCGCGTAGCGGGCAACGGCGGCGGAGTGGCGCGCCGTGCAGTGGTCACGCAGCGACAGCGTGCGCACCATCGTCAGGAACACCCCGACCTGCAGCGAGGCGAGCTCGAGCGTGCGCTGCTCGAGCGCGTCGCGGCGCTGCTGCGAGTTCAGCAGCTCGGCCGCCAGCACGTAGAAGGCGGCGAGCAGCGCCAGCGCGAGCAGCAGCGAGGTCGGGCCGGCGTCGACGTACAGCATTACCATCGCGCCGGTGACGATGTTCGGAGCCATCGTCCACGACAGCGCCGGCAGGAGGTCGAGGCGTAGCTGGGTACCGATCGGGATCCCGCTGCGCCCTCGCAGCCAGGTCGCCGCGAGCAGGAAGTTGACCACGTTCGCGACGCTGATCGTGGCCACGACGATCAGCGCAAACGCCGCGCTGCCGCGCGCGATCCCCGCCTGCGCGGCGATCCGGATCACGATGCTGCCGACCAGCACGTAGACGTACATGCCCAGGTTCCAAACCAGCGCCAGGCGCCGCCCGCGCAGCGCGATGCCGTCGGCCGCGATCGCGTCGACCAGACGCGATGCGAAGCAGATCGCGACCGCGGGCGCCGGCCCGAGCAGCGCCATCGCCAGCCCAACGATCGTCAGGCCGGCCGACAGGCGCAGGCGGCCGGTGCGAGCTTGGATGCGATCGCCGAGCACGCCCAGCACGGCCAGCGTGCAGAGCAGCCACAGGGGCCGCCAGTCGCCGGCCCGCGAGCTGAGCACGGCGCCCACGCACGTCACCGCCAACAACGCGACGGCTGCCGGCCGGAGGGCTCGCGAGGATGCAACTGGCACGAGCGGGAGAATCGGCTGAAGCGAGGCGGACTTGAGCGCAAAAGAGCGAGTGACTAGACGATCCAATGCATGACGATGTCCCTTTCCAAGTCTCGAGCCCGTGAGCGCGGGGTTCTGGTCGATCTAGCCCGACTCAGTCCGAGGGGGCATGGCCTCTTATCGCCGGCCGGCGTGCCGGGCGTGCGCTCGGTCGCGAAGCCTGGACGGACGTCGTAGTCCGTCGCTTAGGGCCCGGCGGCGGGTCTTTACTACCCGGCGGTGGCGGGCACCAGCGGCTTCGGCGTGCCGATGTGAAAGCCCTGCGCGTAGTCGACGCCGAAGGTCCGCAGCAGCTCGAGCGCCTCGTTCGAGCTGACGAATTCGGCGATCGTCTGCTTGTGGAGGCCGCGCGCGACATCGACGATCGCCTTGACGAGGATCCGATCGTCGCTGCTGCCCGGGAGGTTGCGGACGAAGTCCCCGTCGATCTTCAGGTATTCGACCGGCAGGTGCTTGAGGTAGGAGAACGAGCCGAACCCCGAGCCGAAGTCGTCAAGTGCCGAGGCGCAGCCAATCCTGGCGAGCGCGTGGGTGAACTCGCGCGACGCGCCGAGATCACGAATCGCGGCGGTCTCGGTGAACTCGAAGATCAGCCGCCGGGGGTCGACGCTGTGAGCGGCGATCTGCTGCTCGATCAGCCCGAGCAGCTCGGGGTCACCGACGGAGATTCCCGATAGGTTGATCGCGTACGCGATGTCGCCGCGTGCTTCCCGCGCGAGCGTTTCAATCGCCTTGCGCACGACCCAGCGGTCGATCTCGGCGATCACGCCGAAGCGCTCCGCCGTCGGCACGAATGCGGCCGGCAGCAGCAGCTCGCCGTCCGGCTCGCGCAGCCGCAGCAGCACCTCGAGATGGCTGACCACGCCGCTGCGTAGGTTGGTGATCGGCTGTGCGTGGAGCTCGAAGCGATCCTCGACCAGCGCCTCGCGCAACCGTCCGAGCCATCCCAGATGCCTGCTCATCGCTTCGTCGGTGAACGCCTGGCGGGATGTCGCGATCCGGTTTCGCCCGTTGCGCTTGGCCTCGTACATCGCCAGATCGGCCGCGACCAGCGAGTCTTCGGCGCTGAGGCCCTCGCCGATCGGTGCGATCCCGATGCTCAGCGTCGTATGGAGCTTGTGGCCGCCGGCGATCAGGTCGAGCTCGAACACCGCTGTGCGCAGCCGTTCAGCGGTCACACGCGCGCGCTGCAGCCCGGTGTGCGGCATCACGACGGCGAACTCGTCGCCTCCCATCCGCCCGAGCACGTCGGAGCGGCGCAGGCCTCCTGACAGCACGCGCGCAACGCTCTTGATCAGCTCGTCGCCAGCCTTGTGGCCCAGCGTGTCGTTGACGAGCTTGAGGCTGTCCAGATCGCAGACGAGCAGCGTCGCGGGAGTGCTGTAGCGGTCGTTGGCGGCGACCGCACGATCGAGCTCCTCCTCCAGCCGTCGGCGGTTCAGCAGCCCCGTCAGCGGGTCGCGCTCGGCGTAGAAGCGCAGCTCGTCTTCGAAGCGCCGTCGCTCGGTGATGTCCTGGAGTTGGAGCACGACGTGCTCCGGACGGCCGTTGGCGCCGGCGATTACTGCGCCTGTGAGCGTGACCCACAAAGTATCCGGCCGGCGCAGCTCGAGGTCGATCGAAACGTGGCGATCCTCGCCGTCGAGCAGCCGCTGCAGCGCCGCCCGCACGGCCCCATGCTGGGAGTCGTCGACGATCGTCAACGCGCCCTTCCCGATCAGCGCGTCGCGCTCGGCGCCGAGCATCTCAGCCAGCGCGCTGTTCGCATACGACAGCGTGAACGGCGCGGTTGCGCCAACCAGCGCCACGCCGATCGGGGCGGCCTCGAGGATCGTGCGCTGGCGCTCTTCGCTGTGGCGCAACTGGGCCTCGGCGAGGCGCTGCTCGGTGACGTCCTGCACCGTGCCCACGTAGCATCTCGGGCGAGCCGGATCCGCGTGGCCGCGGACATGCACCGTGCGCCTGACGGCGTCGGCACCGATCAGCCCGAAGTCGTACTCGAACGCATCGCCGCCGCCGGCCGCGCGGTCGAACCCCGCTGCGATCCGCGCACGATCCTCGGGGGCCACGTAGGACGCCAGCATCTCCTTGCCGCGCGGCGGGCCTAGCGCCGGGTCGCGCGCGTAGATCTCGTACATCTGCGCCGACCAGCTGAACTCGTCCGTATCGGCGTCCCAAGACCATGAGCCGACCCGCGCGATCCGCTGCGCTTCCTCGAGGTCGGCCAGCGCCTGCTCGCGCGCGCGCTCGAAGTGCTTGTCGACGCTGATGTCGCGGGTAATTGCCGAGGCTCCGTCAATCTCCCCCCCGGCCCCGCGGATCGGCGACACCGTCAACGACACGTCGATCATCTGGCCGTCCTTGCGCCGACGGACCGTCTCGAGATGACGGACGTGCTCGCCGGCGGCGACGCTGGCGAGCAACTGCTCCAGCTCCTCCGCACGGTCAGCCGGCACGAGCATCGAGACGTTGCGGCCGACCGCCTGATGCGCGCTGTAGCCGTACACCTGCTCCGCGGCGGCGTTCCAGCTCGTGATCTGCCCGTCGAGCGACTTGCTGATGATCGCGTTGTCCGAGGACTCGACGATCGCCGCCAGATGGGCAATCGCCTGCTCGGCGCGCTTGCGCTCGGTGATGTCGATCGTGACCGCGGTGACCCCGACCAGCTCGCCGTTGGCATGCCACGGGACGATGCTCGTGAGCACATCCACGACGCTGCCGTCGTCACGCCGGCGATGCGCCTCGTACTGGTAGCCGGACTCGCCGTCGCGAATCCGCTCGATGTGCTCATCGACGTCGGTCAGCAGCGTCAGGTCGCGCGCGTCATGCTCGATCGCCTCGCCGGCGCTGTAGCCGTACAGCTTCGCGGCGCCGTCGTTCCAATGCTTAACCCGTCCTTGCAGGTCGATCGACAAGACCGCGTCGGTGCCATACTCGGCGGCCTCCGCCAGCCGCGCGAGCTCGCGCTCCGCGCGCTTGCGCTCGGTGATGTCGTGCGCCGCGCACGAGGCCCCGATCACCGTCCCCTTGCTGTCGCGGATCGGCGACAGCGTGACCTCGACATCCACGTGCCGGCCCTCGCGCGTCACGTGCTGAGTCTCCAACCGAGACGTGCGCCCGCCGACGGCCGCACGGACGTGCTGTCTGTACACGTCGCGCTCGGGCGGGTTGAGGATCGTGATCGATCGCCCGACGGCCTGGACCGCCGTGTACCCGTATAGCTGCTCGGCGCTGGAGTTCCAGTCGACGATCGTCCCCGAGCGTGTCAGCGCGATGATCGCGCTCGGGCTCGACTTCACGAGCGCAGCCAGGATCCCCGCGGTCTGCTCGGCCTCCGAGCGCTCGCGCTCGATGCGCTCCGACGCGGACGCCACGAGTCGGGCGACCACGACCGCAGCGACGCTGACCGCGCTCGCGAGCACCCAAGCCTGGATCCCCGCGGACATCAGGCCGATTCGCTGGGCGGCCTGCGCCAGCGCCGCAAGCATCAGCGGCACGCCGACGGCCGCCGGCAACAGCCGCCGCAGCGCGAATGCGCGCGGGCTTTCGCTCGTCGCCGCCGCGAGCTCGCTGCGCTGCAAACCAGATAGCAGCACGTCGACCGCGAGCAGCAGCGCCAGCAGCGACGCGGAGCTCGCCGCCAGCCGATCGTGCGCCCCAGACCCGAGCAGGGACCCCGCGCTCGTCGAGTACCCGAACAGCGCCAGCAACGCCAGCGTCGCGGCCAGCCACGCCAGCAGGCTGCCGGCCCACCACGCTCGCCGGTGATCCGAGCACAGCAGCGCCCCGCCGAGCGCGACCAGGACGAGGGCCGTGTTTGCCGCCGGGCGCCCGGGATACGGGCCAGCGGGACCGTGGACAAGCAGCTGATCGATCCCGAGCCGGGTCGCAAACGCGTACTCCGCCAGCGTCGCCGCCCCGATCAGGACGACTGCGCCGGCAGCCAAGGCCGCCCCGCGCCGCGGCCACGAGCCGGGTGCGCAGCGGACATATGCGAGCGCTGAGGCGCTCGCGAGCAGCAGCGCAATCGCTTCGTTGCACTTGGTCGCGGCCAGGCCCGGGACGATGCGCGCTAGCGACTGGCGACCCACCACCCAGCCCAGCAGCGCCAGCGCCGCGAGGATCCCGGCAAGCACTGCGCAGAGCGCCGACGACACGCGTACCGCCGCTGTGAACGCTCGTGGCGGCGGACTCGCCGCTACCGGCGCCGCGGCGGGCATCGCACGCCGCTGGCGGACAACCGACGCGTCGCGCAGCAAGCTGATCCGATTTCGCGACCGGGAGGACGAAGATGGCGTCACCCGACATGTGTCGACGCGCCGGCGGGTTAGCTAAAGCTCATCGATCGGATTTCAGCAGACGACCGCCCGCTCAATGCACCGATCAGCCACGGCCCGGCGGAAACCCGACCTGGACGCGCTGTCCTTGGCGCACGATCGTCGGCACGATCCCGCGGTTGTTCGTGTAGCCCATCAGCTCCGCCTTCCAGGCTGGGTCCCGCGTCGCGTCGCGTTCCTCGACGCGCTCTCCCTCGGTCGCGAGGTGTTCACGCGCGGCCTGGCAGTAGGGGCACCCGGGCTTCACATACATGACTACGCTCATCGTGCTCCCTTCACAGGATACGGGCCTGGAGTTCGCGCCCGCGAGGACCGCGGACAGCCTCACCGCCGACGGTGAGGATGCTCGAGTCCTGGTCGGCGATCACGCTGGCCGTCCGAGGCACGCGGTGCAGGACGCCGGTTGTTCCAGCCTCGACGCACGCGCCGGCGTCGCGACCGCCTAACTGCGCGCGAACGCGTCCAGACGCGCCAGGGCCTCGTGGAGGGCGTCGAGCGAGGCCGCGTAGGAGAAGCGCACATGGCGCTCGGCTTCGAACGCACCGAAGTCGTCGCCGGGAGCGACGGCAACTCCGGCCTCGTTGAGCAGCCGCCAGACGAGCTCCGAGCTGTCGGCGGCGAAGCGGTCGCAGCGGGCATACACGTAAAACGCCCCCTGCGGCATCAGCGGCACGCCGAACCCGAGCTCACGCAGGCCCCCGACGAGCAGATCGCGCCGCGCTTCGAACACAACCCGGCGCTGCTCCACGATCGCCCATACCTCCGGGGTAAACGCCGCGAGGGCGCCGAACTGAGCCGGTCCCGGCGGTGATATATAGAGGTTCTGCGCCAACCGGGTGACGGCGTCGATCGCCCACTCGGGGCAGACCAGCCAGCCCAGCCGCCAGCCCGTCATACCGAATGTCTTCGAGAAGCTGTTGACGACGAACACGTCGCCCGAGCAGCTGAGCGCGGTCGCTCGCGGGCGGTCATAGACGAGCTCCCCGTACACCTCGTCGACGAACGACAGTCCGCCCCGGCCGGTCGTCCAGCGCAGCAGCTCGCCCAGTTCCTGCAGCGTGAGGGCAGTACCGGTCGGGTTCGCGGGCGTGCCGATCAGTACCCCGCGTGTCCGGTCGGTCCACCTCGCCGCCAGCGCATCGATGCTTAGCTGATAGTTGTCGGCCGGACCGACCGGTGCGCCGACCGGCGCGGCGCCATAGAGCCGGATCAGGTTGCGGTTGCAGGGATAGCCTGGATCGCTGAGGATGACCTCGTCGCCGGCGTCCAGCGTCGCCCCGAACGCGAGCACGAGGGCGGCCGAGGCTCCCGCCGTCACCACGATCCGGCTCGGCGCGACATCGACGCCGAAGCGTTCCGCGTAGTAGCTGCTGATCGCCTCACGCAAAGCGGGCACGCCAACCGACGACGTGTAATGCACGTGACCGTCGGCGATCGCCCGGCTAGCCGCCGCCACGACCGGTGCGGGCGTGCCGAAGTCCGGCTCGCCAACCACCAGGTGCACGACCGAGCGGCCCGTCGCCTCCACCTCCCAGGCCTTCTCCATCACCTCGACGACCCGAAACGGGGCGATGCTCGCGATCCGGTCGGCGAGGCGATGCTCGGCACGTCGCGACATCGGCGCATCGTATCCACCGCGCCCGTTGTCAAGACGACCCGGACCTGAGTAACGAGGTGCCCTGCGAGCACCGGCATAGGTAGTTTGCCCGCGCGCAAATGAGGGTGCAGGGCGGATGCCGCATGCCGCCGGCGGGCGCTACTTTGGTCGGGATGGAGGATTGGCTTCGGTGGATCCCGCGTTTGTGCGATGCCCTAGCGTGCAACGGATCGCCGTGACGGTCGATGCAGGACGGATGACATCGATGCATACCTTTCTGCCTGGCGACCCGAGCGTACCGGCGTACGTGCTCGACGCGGGCCGCCTCGCCGCGGTGCGCCAGAGCGGCCTGCTCGACTGCGGCGCCGAGGAGGAATTTGACCGCTTCACGCGGATGGCGGCGAACCTGGTTCAGGCGCCGATCGCGCGCCTGTCGATCGTCGACGACACCGGCCAGCACTTCAAGAGTACGGTCGGGCCACTGCCCCCGTGCGGGCGCGCGACGCCGCTGTCGCACGCGATCTGCAAGCACGTCGTCGGCGACCGCGCGCCGCTTTGCATCCCTGACACGACCGACGACCCGCGCGTAGCGAGCAATGGCGCGGTTACCGAGCACGGCACGGGCGCCTACTGCGGCCAGCCCGTGCACTCGCCGGATGGTCATGTGCTCGGCGTGCTGTGCGTGGCCGACGGTTCCGCACACGCCTGGTCGCAACGCGACCTGGAAATCCTCGCCGATCTCGCGCTCGCGATCGAGACCGAACTGTCGCTGCGGGCGGCACTGGACGCCGCGCAGCACGCCGAAGCCGGCCTCGCGCACGAGCGCGCGCTGCTCGCGGAGGCACAGGCGCTGGCGCGCGTCGGTAGCTGGGAATGGGATCCGCACGGTGGCGAGGACCGCTGGTCGGCGCAGATGTACGCGATCTTCGGCCGCACTCCGGCCCACGGCCCGCCGAGCATCGGGGAGTTCGTCGCGTACGTGCATGCAGACGATCGCGAGCGCGTAGCCGACGCATACGCGCAGCTCGTAGGCGACCAGACGGCGTTCGAGCTCGAGTGCAGGATCGTCGGCGGCGACGGCCGGCAGCGCACCGTCCATGCACACACACGCCAGGACCCCGCGTGTCCGGGCCGCTACATCGGCACGGTTCAGGACGTCACCAGGCAGCGTCGCGCCGACCGCGAACGGCTCGAGCTGCTGCAAGCAAGCGCGCGCGCCGAGAGCGCCAACCGCGCCAAGAGCGAGTTTCTCGCACGCATGAGCCACGAGCTGCGCACGCCGCTGAACTCGATCATCGGCTTTAGCCAAGTGCTCGCGCTCGAGGGGCTTCCGCCGCGCCAGAACGAAGACGTCGGCCATATCCTCAGAGCCGGCAACCACCTGCTCGCGCTCGTCAACGAGGTGCTGGACCTCGCCCGGATCGAGTCCGGGCAGATGGCGGTCTCGCTCGAACCGGTGGCGCTCGCGGACACGGTCCGCGAGACGCTCGCGCTCGTCGCACCTCTGGCAACCGAGCGCAACGTCCGCTTGGGCATCGACGCCAGCCGCGTCGGGCACGATCGACACGTGTACGCCGACCGCAACCGGCTCAAGCAAGTGCTGCTGAACCTGCTCTCCAACGCGATCAAGTACAACCGTCCCGGCGGAAGGGTAGAGATCTCGTTCCAGCTCACACAGGCCGCACGGGTGCGAACGATCATCGCCGACACCGGCATCGGCATCCGCCCGCAGCTGCTGGCAAAGCTGTTCGAGCCGTTCGAGCGGCTCGGTGCCGAAAACACCGACGTCACGGGCACGGGCCTGGGGCTTGCGCTGTCAAAGCGGCTGATCGAGGCGATCGGGGGGATGATCGAAGTCGAGTCGACCGCCGGCGTCGGCACGACGTTCGTGATCGAGCTCGCAGCCGCCGCGGGGCCCGCCGTTGCAAACCGGTCAACCCCCGACGATCGCCAGCCGGCCGACTCTGGCAGAGCCGCTGCCAGACCCCGGCTGGTCCTCTACATCGAGGACAACCTCTCCAACCTCGCGCTCGTCGAACGCGTTCTGCATCGGCAGGCCAAGATCGAGGTGATCTCGGCGATGCAAGGGACGATCGGGCTCGAGCTCGCACGCCAGCACCGTCCCGACCTGATCGTGCTCGACCTGCATCTCCCCGACGTACCAGGCACCGAGGTGCTCAAGCGCCTCAAGGCCGACCCGACGACCCGGGACACGCCCGTGATCGTGCTGACCGCCGACGCCAGCGAACAGCAGCGCAACCGCGCCGAAGCCGAGGAGCTCGGAGCCACAAACTATCTGAGCAAGCCGATCGACGTGCCCAGGTTCGTCGAGATCATCGCCGACAACCTCGCCGCGCAGCCGACAAGAGCCTGAGCTCCACCCCTGCCAAGGCTGCGCGGGTCACCCTGCGGCGTCAGCGCAGACCCTCAGTAGCGGTGGATGAGCGCGGCGTACATCGCGGTGAGCTGGCCAAAGCGAAGCGCAAGCATCGGGTCGGTGCCGGTCAGCTTCGCCAGTCGTGCAATTCGAGCCGAAGGCTCCTCTCCCCAGTCGTTGTAGAGGGCGGCGTTAGCGACGTCGAGCTCGCGCGGCCCTGTCATCCCGATCGGGTCGATCACCGCGCTCGCACCGCCGTGCCGAAGGATGTTCGCGGGCTGCAGATCGCCATGCAGCGTGACCGCCGGACGCCGCTCACCTTCCTCGAGCAGGTCACGTCCGAGCAGCTGCAGCGATGGCACCCGCACGACGGCGTCACGGATGCTCGAACGCCAATCTCCGAGGCCGGCGCGATCGGCGGCGGTTGGCTGATGAAGCTCGTCCAACAGCTCTGCAAGCTCCGCCGGCTCGAGCCGCGCGGGCGTGCCGGGACGGGCTCGGGCCAGCAGCAACGCGCCAGCCCGGTGGGCGAGCACTGCCACCGCCGGACCGCTGGTCCATGCGAGCATCGCGCTGGCTTCGGCGCGAAGGCGCTCGTGATCGGCGCACAGCTTGAGCACCACCTCGCGGCCGCTCGCTGTGCTGCAGAACAGCGCGATCCCCCACGCTCCCGCATGCGCCCTGTCCTCGTCGATCGAGAGCTGCCACTCCGCGCAGCAAGCTTCGATGAATTCGGGCAGCCGCGACAGCCACTCGTCGCTAGCGCCGACCGGGCGGCGCGCGCACGGAATCGTCGTCACGTGCGACGATTGCCTTGACCGCCCGAGCGCGGCCGACCCCGACGGGCGGCGCTGATGGCCGAGCAGGCGGCGAGTCAGCGGTGAAGTCGTCGTCACGGGACAACGTCCAAGTCGTGACCTCGTGCCAGCTGGCAACGCACGGATCCAGTATCAGACGGCCTGCCGGCGTCGTCTATGGCCACGGGGCCAAACCAGATTCAGCGCGCGGACGACACTTGGTCGGCCCCGACCGCCTGCTGATGCGTTGTGGGGTTTCCGCATCAGAGACCGTGCTTCGTACCGATGTCACGACGCCCCCCAGGCGGGATTCTGATCTGGGACCCTGTCCCGACAATCGGCGACTATCAATGTGTGCCGAGCATTGTCACATGACCCCACTAACTTGTTTGCCGGTCGGTGCGACTGTGGGTGTCCAGTCTGGCGATGCTCGTCGAGAACGGCGCGCTGAGGCTCTCGCGCGCCAGGAGGAGATACAGCTCATGGCAGCCAAGTCCACACGTCCGCCCCCGCAGGGGGCTCCGCCCAACGGTGCGCCAAGCGCCGCAACTCCTGAGCTCGACGGCGCGCTCCCGCGCATGACCACAGTGGCCAACGGGAATGGCGCGTCGGCTCGCGATCGGCGTGCAAATACCGAGTCCGCCGGCGAGCAGCGCCGATCCAAAGGTGGCATCGAGGGGCTGATTGGCAAGCGTGTCGCTGCTGCCACCAAGCACGCCCTCGATGGCCCAAACACCAAACTGCTGCGCGCCCAGCAGCCTGTGTGGGATGCCCTTTGCAAGTACTACTTCCGGCTCGAGACCAGCGGTTGGGAGCGACTGCCCGACGAGACCTCGCTGCTGATCGGAAATCATTCCGGAGGGTCGCTGACGATGGACGCGTGGACGTTCTGCGCGGACTGGTGGCAGCGATTCGGCAGCGAGCGCATCCTTCATGGAACCGCTCACGACGTCCTCATGGCCGCGCCAGGCCTCGGCGACTACTTTCGTCAGGTGGGCGTGATCCCAGCCTCCCGGCAAGGCGTCAGCGCCGCGCTCAGCGCGGGCTGCGACGTGGTCATCTGGCCCGGGGGTGACGTCGACGCGATGCG
>JBEKRJ010000041.1:0-14017 GCA_049518835.1 Solirubrobacteraceae bacterium | reverse complement strand
GGGGCAGATCGTCCAGCGCAGTCCCGGCGCGCGGATCGACCTCGCGACCGTCCCAGCCGCCGCCGGCCCCGCAGCGGCCGACCCGGCAGCCGCGGCCGGTCCGATCGCCGACCTGGCGGGGATCCTCCGCGACGCGGGGATCACGGTCTCGCTCGGAGACGACGAGCGCCAGGTGCTGTGGTCAAAGCTCGCGCGGCTCAACGCGCTGGCGCTCACCACCAGCGCCGCCGACCGGCCGCTCGGCGTGCTGCGCGACGATCCCCGCTGGCGCTCGGCGTTGGAGGGGGCGGTCAACGAGACCGTCGCAGTGGCCAACGCCGCCGGCGCCGCGTTGCGGGCGGCCGACACCTTGGCCGAGCTCGAGGGCGCTCATCCGGAGCTGGGCTCCTCGATGCAGCGCGACATCGCCGCGGGCCGGGAGCCCGAGCTCGACGCGCTGGCGGGAGCGGTGCTGCGCGCCGGCGCGGCTCACGGACTGCGCTGCCCGACCGTCACCTGGCTGGCCGAGCGGGTCGCGGCGCGAGCCGGGCTCGACTGGGTCGCGCCCCGCCCTACAGCGGGGGTCTGATCGGCTCGGCGCCGCCGTCGGCGAACACCGGCTCGGCGATCTCCTGGGAGGCGACGGCGTCGACGACCTCCGCCTCCTGCATCTCGCCGGCGCCGTCGTGCTGGCCGTCGCACAGGACGCGGAAGTTGCCCGTCCCCCCGCCGTCGGCCTGCAGCACGATCCCGGGAAGGATCTCCTCGCCCTCCTCGAAGCCGAGGCGCTCGATGTCGAAGTGCGCCATCCCGATCCCCCAGCTGTTGTGCCCGGGGTTCTCGCGGTCGTGGGCGGCCACGCCCTGCGCGAAGCGCTCCAGCAGCTTGGCCATGGTGGCGGTGTCGACCATCGTGTCAGCCTCGCTCGATCAGTTCGATCCGATAGCCGTCGGGATCGCGAACGAAGCACAGCCGGCTGCCGCCCTCACGGATCGAGTAGGGCGGGCGCTCGGGCTCGATCCCCTGCTTGGACAGCTCCCCGAGCGTCCCGTCGAGGTCGGCGGTGGTGATCGCGATGTGGCCGTAGCCCGTCCCGATCTCATACGGCTCGGTGACGCCGAAGTTGTGGGTGAGCTCGAGCCGCGGCTCGGGGCCGTCGTCGGGCAGGCCCATGAACACGTTGATCGCCTCGTCGCGGATCGGGATGCGGCCGATCTCGTCGAACCCCAGCGCCTTGTAGAAATCAACCGAGCGGTCGATGTCGAGGATTCGGTAACAGGTGTGGACCAGGCTCATCGCGTGCCCATAAGGTTACCCCGATACGCTCTGTCGTGATGATCGTCGAGCGTTCGATGAGCGAGCCGTGGCTGTCGAACACGTACGTGGTCGCCGACGAGCCCGGGGGCAGCGCGGTGATGATCGACGCCGGCGGCCCGGTCGCGCCGCTGCTGGCGTACCTCAGGCGGGGCCAGCTCACGCTCACCCATGTGCTGCTCACCCATCACCACCACGATCACATCGCCGAGCTCGATGCGGTGCTGGCCGCCCATCCCGGCACGCCGGTCCTGATCCACCCGCTCGAGCGCGAGCTCGTCGCGGGCGCGACCGGCACGATCGCGCCGGGGGTGAAGCTCCACAGCGGCGCGCTCGAGATCGAGCCGCTGCACACTCCCGGCCACACCGCTGGGATGCTGTCGCTGCTGGTGTGCGGCAGCGACGTGTTCACCGGCGACACGCTGTTTCGCGGCTCGGTCGGCGGCGTCCGCGCGCCGGGGCACACCACCTACGCCGACCTGAGGTCATCGATCATGGACACGCTGCTGACGCTTCCGGCGCCGACCAAGATCCATCCCGGCCACACCGACCCGACGACGGTCGCCGACGAGCTCGAGCACAACCGCTTCGTGCGCATCTGGCGCGGCCTCGACCCCGAGGGTGACGAGCCGTGCACGGCGCTCGGCGAGCCGGCGACGCTGATCCTGCTCGGCGACGACTACGACGGCGGCTACAAGGCGTGGGTCCGCTGGCCCGACGGGCGCGACGACATCGTCCCGGGCTCGCTCGTGCAGCGCCGCGCCGGCACTGGCGGCTGAGGCGGGCACGGCCACCGGGCCCTCGACGCGCGTGCCACTAGCATTGCTGTGGCAGTGGCGAGAGACAAGATCCCCACCTCCCGCGTGGGGCGCACCGCCATGATCGGCGGACTGGCAGCAGGGCAGGCGATCCGGCAGGCGGGTACCCTGGCGGCCAATGTCGCGCGCACCAAGGACGGGCGCCAGGCGGCGCTAGAGCGCCGCCACATCGAGGCCGCGCAGCAGATCGTCGAGGCGCTCGGGACGATGAAGGGCGCTGCGATGAAGGTCGGCCAGGTGATGTCGTTCCTCGACGTCGGCCTGGTGCCCGAGGAGTACCGCGAGGAGTTTCAGCGCCGGCTGTCGGCGCTGCGCGACGCCGCGCCGAAGGTGACCTTCAAGGAGATGCGCAAGGTGATCGAGGCCGATCTCGACGATCGGCTCGGGCGGATCTTCGACGAGTTCGACGAAGACCCGATCGCCTCCGCGTCGATCGGGCAGGTGTATCGCGCGCGGCTCAACGACGGCCGTGCGGTGGCGGTCAAGGTCCAGTATCCCGGCGTCGCCGCCGCCGTCCGGGCCGACATGCAGAACCTCGGCCTGATCCTGCGGCTGGTGAAGCGGATCGCGCCCGGGCTTGACCCGAAGGCGATCGGCGAGGAGATCCGCAGCCGGGTCGAGGAGGAGCTCGACTACGAGCTCGAGGCCCAGAACCAGCGCGCGCTGGCGCGGATCTTCCGCGGCCACCCGTTCATCGTCGTGCCCGAGGTGATCACCTCGCTGTCGCGCGAGCGGGTGCTGGTCGGCGAGTACGTCGGGGGCACCGGGTTCGAGGAGCTCAAGCGCGCGTCCCAGGACGAGCGCGATCGGATCGGCGAGATCCTGTACCGGTTCTACTTCGGCTGCCTGTACCGCCACCACCAGTTCTCGGGTGACCCGCATCCCGGCAACATGGCCCGCCTGCCCGACGGGCGGGTCGCGTTCTTTGACTTCGGGTTGTTCAAGCGGATGCCGGCGGGCTCTGTCGAGCTCGAGATCGAGGTCGTGCGGGCGATCATCGAGGGCGACACGGACACGATCATGCGGGTCGGAGCGCAGACCGGCTTCTTCCCCGAGCCCGAGCGCTTTGACCCCGATCGCGTGCTCGAGCACTTCCGCGCCGCGACCTCGTGGTATACCGCCGACGAGTACATCGAGCTGTCGCCCGAGTACGCGACCCAGGTGCTGATCGACATGAGCGATCCGCGCTCGGAGTACTTCGGCCAACTGCGCCGCGAGTCCGCGCCACCAGACCACCTGTTCGGGCGCCGGATGGAGGTGCTGACGCTAGCGGTGATCGCCCAGCTGCACGCGCGCGGCAACTTCCACCGGATCGGACGCGAGTGGTTCTACGGCGACCCGCCGGCCACCGAGCTCGGCGAGCAGGAGGCCGGCTTCTACAGCCGCGCCGCAGCTTAGGGCCCGCGCCCTTAGGGCCCGCGCCCTTAGGCTCGTCGCCGGCGGTCGGTCCCCTCGTTGTTTGGAGCCAAATCGATTGCTTTAGTGGCTTTGATATATGTACCGCGCCACTACGCCCGCGCGAATCCCAGCGGAAGGAGCCATCGATGAGCGTTCACGACCACGCCGACCACGAGCACAGCGGTCCCGGCTATGCCAGCCCGGAGATCGCCCGCCAACAGCCACCCGAGCAGTTCGTCTACGTGGCGGGGTTGTACGAGGGCACGGGGATCGACCGGCCCGACTTCATCGCGGTCATCGACGTCGATCGCAACTCGCCGCGCTACGGGGAGATCGTGCACCGGACCGAGATGCCCAACGTCGGCGACGAGCTGCACCATTTCGGCTGGAACGCGTGCTCGTCGGCGTGCCACTCGCAGCTGCGCCGCGACACGCTGATCGTGCCCGGCATGCGCTCCTCGCGGCTGCACCTGCTCGACGTCTCAGACCCGGGCAAGCCCGCGATCAAGAACGTGATCGAAGGCGAGGAGATCAAGCGCAAGCTCGGGCTCGGCTGGCCGCATACCGTGCACTGCATGCCCGGCGACATCGTCACGGTATCGATGCTGGGCGACGCCGACGGCAACCTGCCGGGCGGCTTCGCGGTCCTGGACGCGCGCGACTGCTCGGTCGCCGAGCGCTGGGAGCGCGACAAGAACGGCCAGCAGCTCATGTACGACTTCTGGTATCAGCCGCGTCACAACACGCTCGTCTCGAGCGAGTGGGGCGCCCCGAACACGTTCCGGGACGGGTTCAATCCCGCCGACGTGGCCGCCGGCAAGTACGGCCGCCGGCTGCACTTCTGGGACCTCGAACGCCGGTCGGTGGTGCAGACGCTCGATCTCGGCGACGACGGGCTGATCCCGCTCGAGATCCGCTGGCAGCACGACCCCGACTCGCTGCAGGGGTTCGTCGGCGCGACCCTGTCGAGCAACATCCTGCGCTTTCACCGCGCCAACGGCAGCTGGGCGGCGGACAAGGCGATCGACGTCGCCAACGAGCCGCTCGAGGGCTGGCCGCTGGAGGGCGGCGTGCCGGGGCTGATCACCGACCTCGTGTTGTCGCTCGATGACCGCGACCTGTTCTTCTCCAACTGGCTGCACGGTGACGTGCGCCACTACGACGTGTCAGACCCACTCGAGCCCGTGCTCAAGTCCCAGGTCTGGCTGGGCGGGCTGCTCGGGCGCGACGGCGGTCATCCCAAGGCCTCGGGCCCGCTCAACGGCGGCCCGCAGATGCTGCAGAACTCGCTCGACGGCGAGCGGTTGTACGTCACCAACTCGCTGTTCTCGACCTGGGACAACCAGTTCTACCCGGGCATCGGCGGCTGGCTGACCAAGCTCGATCGCCAGCCCGACGGCAGCTACGCGCTCGATCCCGAGTTCTTCGTCGACTTCGCCGAGCAGGCGGACGGTGCCCGTCCGCACGAGATCCACCTTCCCGGCGGCGACTGCACGACCGAGATCTTCCAATAGTCAGGCCGGCAGGAAGTCGAGCAGCAGCCTGTTGACCTCGTCTGGGGCTTCGAGCTGCATCCAGTGCCCGGGGCCCTCGAGGCGCTCGTAGCGCCACGGGCCGGTCACGCGCTGCGCGGAGGCCACCATCTGCGCCTCGGTCAGCGCCATGTCCCCCGAGCTCCAGATCCCCATCGTCGGCGCCGCCACCGGCGGCAAGTCCGGTGCCGGTGACACGAGCATCGCGGGCGTTGCATTGGCGCGGTAATAGTTGAGCGCCGGCGTCAGCGAGCCGCCCGCTTGCAGCTCTGCGATCACCGCGTCGCTGTCGGGATGACCCGCCCAGGCGCGCATGTTGGCCCAGTCGTTGCCAGACAGCCACTGCTCGGCGACGCCTGGGAACTGGAACAGCAGCATGTACCACGACTTCTCGCGCTGTCGCAGGCCGGCGTCGTGCAGCGCAGCCGGATGCCCGACCGAGATCGCGATCAGGTGGTCGACGCGCTCGCCCGCGAAGGTCGCGACCATCCATGCGATCGCGGCGCCCCAATCGTGGCCGACCAGATGCACGCGCTGCTCGCCGGCGTCGGCGATCACCGCCAGCACGTCGCCGACGAGCGCTCGCATCCCGTAGCGATCCGCCTCCGCGGGCTTGGCAGAGCGCCCGTAGCCGCGCAGGTCGGGGACGATCACCTTGAAGCCGGCCGCCGCAAGCGCCGGCACCTGGTGGCGCCACAGGCGCCCCGTGTCCGGGAACCCATGTAGCAGCACGACCGGCCGGCCGTCGCCGGACACCTCGTACTCGATCCACAGATCGTCGATGTTGGCGCGCATCGCGCTCGCAAGTATCGCCGCTGGGCTGCGCCCTGGCGAACCCGCGGTCGCGTCAGCGCCCGCAGGGCGCACGCCGCCCAATCCGCGGCGAACAAATGTCCAGAACGAGCCGCTTTGCTGCGCGGCCCCGGATCGGCGCCGATGTCCACAGCAATGGATCGGAGGTCACGGATGGTTTCAGCGCCAGCAGGAGCTCCGTGATGGCGCGGCTCGAGGTCGCGCGCGTGGTGCGCTCGCTGCGCGCACGCAGGCAGGGCAACGGCTCCGGCGCCAGCGCACCGCGCCGCGACGAGCACTGGCTCGCGCGCTGGATGCGCACGACCGCGGATCTCGCCGACCTGCAGTACTCGCATCGGATGGTCGACGCGGTGATCGACGAGATCGACGGGCGCCAGATCAGGATCGGCGATCACTGGCTGGCGGACTTCGCCTCGTGCAACTACCTCGGGCTCGACCTCGACCCCGAGCTGATCGCCGCGATCCCTGAGTACCTGGAGCAATGGGGCACCCACCCGAGCTGGTCGCGGCTGCTCGGCAGCCCGGTCCTGTACGAGCAGCTCGAGGCGCGCCTGACCGAGCTGCTCGGCAGCGAGGACTGCCTGCTGTTGCCGACGGTCAGCCTGATCCACCTGTCGGTGCTGCCGGTGCTGGCAGGCTCCGGGACCCTGTTCCTCGACGGCCGCGCCCACAAGACGATCTACGACGGTTGCAGCCTGTCGGTCGCGCGCGGCGCGACGGTCGCACGCTTTGCTCACAACGACCTCGATCAGCTCGAGTCGCTGCTACGAGGCAAGTGGCAGCGACCCGGCGTGATCTGCATCGACGGCATCAACAGCATGACCGGCAACGCGCCAGACCTGAGGACGGTCGCGGCACTCGCCCGCGAGCACGACGCGCTGCTGTACGTCGACGACGCGCACGGCTTCGGCGTCGTCGGTGAACGCTGCACGCACGAGTCGTGCAGCTATGGGGCACGCGGCAACAGCGTCGTCCGCCACCTCGGCGAGAGCTACGAGAATACGATCCTCGTCGGCGGCATGTCGAAGGCGTACTCGTCGCTGCTGGCGTTCGTCGCCTGCCCGACGGCGATCAAGCAGGTGCTCAAGACCGCAGCGCCGCCGTATCTGTACTCGGGTCCGTCGCCGGTCGCATCGCTGGCCACCGCCAGCGAGGGACTGCGGATCAACGAGCAACGCGGCGAGCAGCTGCGCGAGCGCCTGTTTGGGCTGACCGCGAGCGTGCTCGCACGGCTCGACGAGCTGGGCGTCGCGACGCCGAACCGGTCGGGGTTCCCGATCATCGAGATCCCGCTCGCCCAAGCGGCCGACGTCGGCGAGGCCGGCGATTTCCTGTTCGACGAGGGCATCTACGTGACGATGGCCGCGTACCCGCTCGTGCCCCGCGACGAGGTCGGCTTCAGGGTGCAGCTGACCGCGGCCAACACCGACGCCCAGGTCGAGCACCTCAACAGCGTCCTCGGCGAGCTGGCGCAGCGGTTCGCGCTGCTGCCGTCGCCGGCAGCGCGGGAGCTGGTCGATCACGCATAGCCGCCCCGCGATCCGGAGGGTGCGCAAGCTGGCGGCGAAGCTCAGGATGCTGTCGCCGTTGGCGCTGCGCGACTTCCGGCTGCTGTGGACGGGGATGGTCGCTTCGCTGCTGGGGGACGGCGTGTTCCTGGTCGCGGTCGCCTGGCAGGTGTACCAGCTGTCCAACGACCCCGCGGCGCTGGCCGCGGTCGGGATCGCGACAGCGCTGCCACAGGTGCTGCTGCTGCTCGCCGGCGGGGTGGTCTCGGACCGGCTGGACCGCCGCCGGGTGATGATCACGGCAGACCTCGTTCGCGGCCTCGCGATCGCGACGATCGGCGCGCTGGCGATCGACGGCGCGCTGACGCTGACCTGGCTGATCGCGCTCGTCGCCGTGTACGGCGCCGCGACGGCGTTCTTCGGACCCTGCTTCGACGCGATCGTGCCGGGCCTCGTGCCGTCCGAGCAGCTGACCGAGGCCAACGCCCTGGACCAGTTCATGCGACCGACCGCGCTGCGCCTCGCCGGGCCGGCGCTCGGCGGCGCCGTCGTCGCGATCACGGGGCCCGGCTACGGATTTTTGATCGACGCCGCGACGTTTGCCGTCTCGGCCGTGTGCGTCGGGCGGATGACGGCCGGCGCCGCCACGCGACTGGACCCCGACGAGCAGATCACGCTCCAGGCGGTCAAGATCGGATTGCGATTCGTGCGCTCGCACGTGTGGCTGTGGGGCACGTTCCTGGGCGCGACCGCGAGCTACCTGCTGTTTCTCGGGCCGACAGAGGTGCTGCTGCCGTTCGTGGTCAAGAACGATCTGCACGCCGGCGCCCGCGCGCTCGGGCTGGTATTCGCCTCCGGCGGCGTCGGCGCGCTGCTTGCGGCGGCGCTCACCGGCCAGCGCGACATGCCGCGGCGACACATCACGTGGATGTACGTGACGTGGTCGCTGGCGACGCTGTTCGTAGCCGGCTACGGGCTGGCGATCGCCTCGTGGCAGCTCGCGCTCGCGAGCTTCATGTTCAACGGCCTCGAGGCGGCCGGCACCGTCTGGTGGGCGACGATGAAGGGCCGGCTGGTGCCGGCGCGGCTGCTCGGCCGCGTGTCGAGCGTCGACTGGTTCGTCTCGACCGCGCTCGTGCCGCTCTCGTTCGCGTTCACTGCGCCGATCGCGGCGGCGTATGGGGCGCGCGCGACGTTGCTGGCGGTTGGGCTGCTCGGCTCGCTGACGACGCTCGCGCCGCTGTTGATGCGCGGGATGCGCGACGTCGAGCACAGCGGGATCGCGCGGCTGGCCGGCGAGCCCGTGCAGCCGGCGCAGTTGCCGCTGCAGTGAACCTCTGTGGAGGCCGCCGCCGCGGCGCTCAAGTAGCGTCCCGATCGCCCGATCAGTGGAGTATGCGCGGAAGACTGAGGCGTGGGCGCCTCTGGCAGTACTACCTTGCCGGCGGCGCGTTTGTCAGCGCCCTGTACTGGGCCGTGCCGCCGTTTCGGGGCTACGGACCGGTCATCAACCTGCTCGGGCTGTCGGGTGTGATCGCCGTCGCGGTCGGCGTGCGGCGTAACCGGCCCAAGTCGCGCGCCCCGTGGCTGCTGTTCGTCGTCGGACTGTTCCTGCAGTGGATCGGCGACACGTACACGTACAGCTATCCGCAGCTGCTGCACGCGACGGTCCCGTTCCCGTCGTTCGGTGACGCGGTCTACCTGACCGTCTATCCGGTGCTGATGGCCGGCCTGCTGTTGCTCGTGCGCCGCCGCAACCCCGCTCACGACGGCGCCGGCGTCGTCGACTCGGTGATCATGACGCTCGGGCTAGCGCTCGTCTCGTGGACGGCGCTGATCACGCCTTACATCCACGACGGATCGCTGTCGCTGCTGCCCAAGCTCGTCTCGATCGCCTACCCGGTCGGCGACATCCTCCTGCTGGCGGCCGCGATCCGGCTCGCCGTGGACACCGGCAAGCGCCAGCCGGCGTTCTACCTGCTGGCGCTGAGCCTCGGCGTGCTGCTGATCACGGACTTCGCGTACGGCGTCGTGACGCTCGACAACGCCTACCACCACCAGCTGATCCTCGACATCGGCTGGATCGCCTTCTATCTGTTCTGGGGCGCCGCGGCGCTGCACCCGTCGATGCGCGAGCTCGAGGAGCCCGCGCCCGATCGCGCCCCGCGGCTGACGCCGCTGCGGCTGCTGCTGCTGACCGCCGCGGTCCTGGTCGCGCCGGTGCTCGAGCTCGCCAGCGAGGCGCAGGAGCGCGATGTCGACATGCTCGTGATCATCATCGTCTCGGGCGTCCTGTTCGCGCTCGTCGTCGCGCGGATGGCCGGGCTCGTGCGCCAGCGCGAGAGCTACATCGCCCGCGAGCGGATCCTGGCTGCGGCCGCCGCCGACATCCTCGCCGCGACCTCGCGCGACGGGATCGGCCATGCGGCGCTCGACGCGGTCGCGTCGCTCGTCGACGGCCCCGTGTGCGCGCGGCTGTGCTTCGTCGGCGACCACTTCACAAGCGTGCTGGCGGCCGTCGGCGAGCCCCCGCAGGTGTCGCGCGACTGGTCGATCCCGCCCGCAGCGCCGATCTCCGTGCTCGCCGCCGCGGAGTCCTACGATGGCGTCGTCAGGCCGCTGCCGGACGCCGACCGCATCGCGCTGCGGCTGCCGGCGCCGGCAACCGAGGTGCTGACCGTCGAGCTGCCGCTGCGCGGCGACCGGCGCGTCCGGGGGCTGCTGCTGACCGCGGGCGAGAGCGTCCGCTCGCAATCGGCGCGCAGCGCGCTGGTTGCGCTCGCCACGCAGGTGGCGCTGGCGCTCGAGAGCAACGCGCTGACCGTCGAGCTGCACCGGCGCGCCAGCGAGGCCCGGTTTGCGTCGTTGGTCCAGCATGCGCACGACCTGATCACGGTGCTCGATCGCGACGGCATCGTCAGCTACCAGAGCCCGTCGATCGAGCGGGTGCTGGGGTACCGCGCCGAAGAGCTCGCGGGGACGCGCTTCGAGGCGCTGCTGCTGCCGGGCGAGAACACGCGCCTGGTCGCGCTGCTGCGCGACGGACCGGCCGGCGCCGGCGCGAGCCCGGAGGTGATTGAGTGCTCGCTGCGCCATCGGGACGGCACCACGCGGCAGTTCGAGATTCTGCCGACGGATCTGCTCGCCGACGACGCGGTGCGCGGGATCGTGCTCAACGGGCGCGACATCAGCGAGCGCAAGGCGTTTGAGCAACAACTCGAGCATCAGGCGTTCCACGACGCGGTCACCGAGCTTCCCAACCGCGCGCTGTTCAACGAGCGCGTCCGGCACGCCCTGACGCGCGCGCGGCGCGAGCAGTCACAGCTCGCGGTGATCTTCCTCGACCTCGATGACTTCAAGACGATCAACGACAGCCTCGGCCACGCGGCCGGCGACCGCGTCCTGCTCGAGGTGGCCAAGCGGCTGGAATGCTGCCTCCGCGTCAGCGACACCGCGGCGCGCTTCGGCGGCGACGAGTTCGCGGTGCTGCTCGAGGACACCGCCGGGCCCCAGGACGCGGCGGACGTCGCCGAGCGCATTCTCCAGGAGCTGTCCCGACCGCTGTCGCTGGAGTCAAAGCGGATCACCGCCGAGGCGAGCCTCGGCATCTCGGTCGTCGACGGCGGCGACTATGCGATCGCGGCCGACGAGCTGATCTCCAACGCCGACGCCGCGATGTACATCGCCAAGCGCGAAGGCAAGGGCACCTACCGGCTGTTCGAGCCCGAGATGCACGCCGGCGTGCTGGCGCGCCTGGAGTTGCGTGGCGATCTGCAGCGGGCGCTGGCCAACGACGAGTTCGAGCTGTACTTCCAGCCGGTGATCCGGCTCAGCGACGCGACCGTCAGCGGCGTCGAGGCGCTCGTCCGCTGGCACCATCCCCAGCGCGGGCTCGTGCCTCCCGGCGACTTCATCCCGTTCGCGGAGGAGTCGGGGCTGATCGTCCCGCTCGGGCGCTGGGTACTGCACGAGGGCTGCCGCCAGGCGAGGTTGATCCAGGAGCGGGTGCCCGCCGATCCGCCGCTGACGGTCAACATCAACCTGTCGGTCAACCAGCTGCACCAGTCCGACATCGTCGACGACGTCCGCGCGGCGCTCGTCGAGTCGGGGCTCGACCCCAAATACCTGACGCTGGAGATCACCGAGACCGTGATGATGGCCAACACCGAGCTTGCCGATCAGCGCCTGGCCGAGCTCAAGCAGCTCGGCGTCCGGATCGCCCTCGACGACTTCGGCACCGGCTACTCGTCGCTCGCCTACCTCGCCCGCTTCCCGGTCGACATCATCAAGATGGACCGCTCGTTCCTGGTCGCCGGCGCGACGCCGGTGACCTCGGGCCTCGCGACCGCCGTGATCGGGCTCGGCGACACGTTCAAGCTCGAGGTCGTCGCCGAGGGGATCGAGCACCCCGAGCAGTGGTCGACGCTGCGCTCGCTCGGCTGCGAGCTCGGGCAGGGGTTCTACTTCGCCAAGCCGATGGACGCAGGGGCGACGATCGAGTACCTGCGCTCGCAAGCCGGTGTCTTGCCGGCCAAGCAGTAGCGCCGGCGTCGCGCCGGACGCCGACGCGACGGTCGCCGACGCGATCTCGGACGTCCAACGCCTAGTCGCCGGGCGGGCGCCGCCGGATCAGACCTACCAAGCCGTGCTCGACGCGGCGGTCCGATTGCTCGCGGGGGAGATCGGCTCGCTGCGGTTCGTCGATCGGGAGGATTCGTCGTGGATGATCGCGGTCGCGACGCGCGGCGTCGCGGGCGGCGAGCGCTGGCGCCAGCGCTCGCCGGTCACCGAGGGCCTCAGCGGGCTGGTGATCTCGACTGGGCAAGCCGTGGTCGAGAATCGCCCATTGGCGGCAAAGCGCTCGCAGCTTAAGCCTCCGGATGCGAAGGCGATCATCGGCGTGCCGCTGCACGAGGGCGACCAGGTGATCGGCAGCATCCTCGTCGGCACGACGATCGAGGGCCGCACGTGGTCCACGCGCGACCGTGAGCTGCTGTCGGCTTACGCCGAGCAGGTGGGCATCAGCCTGTCGGTGGCCCGTGCCAACTACGCGGTCGCGCAGGCCTCGACGGATTCGCTGACGGGCCTGGGCAACCGTCCGCTGCTGCTCGATCGCCTCGAGCACGAGCTCGTGCGCGCGGACCGCGGCGGAGAGCCAGCGACCGTGCTGTTTCTCGACCTCGACCGCTTCAAGCTCGTCAACGACTCGCTCGGCCACCTCGCCGGGGATCAGCTCCTCGTGGCGGTCGCCAAGCGGCTGCGAAGCAATATCCGGGAGGGCGATGTCTGTGCGCGGCTGGGCGGCGACGAGTTCGCGGTGCTGCTGACGGGCGCATGCGATCCCGTCGCGGTCGCGAAGCGGATCATCGACGCCCTGCAGCAGCCCTTCCAGATCAGCGAGCATGAGGTGTTCGTCGGCGTCAGCATCGGCATCGCGACAGGCCGTGACGATGCGGCGACGCTGCTGCGTAGCGCCGATGTCGCGATGTACCACGCCAAACGAGCGGGGTCCGGCCGGTTCCAGCGCTTCGAGCCAAGTATGCACGCCACGCTGCTCTCGCGGCTGAGCCTCGACAGCGAGCTGCGCCGCGCGGTGCGGGGCGAGCAGTTCGAGTTGCGCTATCAGCCGATCGTCGACCTGCGCTCCGGCAGGATCGCTGCGTTCGAGGCGCTGCTGCGCTGGCGCCATCCGGCCCGCGGGTTGCTGGCGCCGAAGGAGTTCATCGAAGTCGCCACCGAGACTGGGTTGATCGTCGAGATCGGGCGTCGCGCTCTCCAGCAGGCCTGTTCGCAGTTCGCGATCTGGTGGCGGGAGGCGCCGCTGGCGATCAACGTCAACGTGTCGATGCGCGAGCTGCAGCGTCCGGGCTACGCGGCCACCCTCGAGGAGGCGATCGGCGGCGCCTTCCCCGCCTCGGCGCTGATCCTCGACGTCTCCGAGAGCGCACCGCTGAAGGACGAGCCAGGCGCGCTGCAATCGCTCGGCGCCGTCAAGGAACTCGGCGCGCGCGTCGCACTCGACGACTTCGGCACCGGCTACTCGTCACTGCTCAACCTCGCGCAGATGCCGGTCGATCTGATCAAGATCGCAAAGCCGTTCGTCGCGGCTGTGGGGCAGAAGAGCCGCATCCCTTCGGGTCTGCTCGCTGGCATCGTCGGCCTCGGCCGCCACCTCGGCCTGATGACCGTCGCCGAGGGCGTCGAGCGGCCCGAGCAGCGCGCGCTGCTGATCGAGCTCGGCTGCGAGCTGGGCCAGGGCTACCTGCTCGGGCCGCCGCTGGACGCCGCCGGCGCCGGCGCCCTGCTTGGCTGCCGGTTGCTCGGTCGGGAGCCCTAAACGCGCTGGATCTGAATCAGGCTGGTGGTCCCCGGACGGCCGCTGGGGAGCCCAGCGGTGATGCCGACGCGATCTCCCGAGCTGACCCAGCCGAGCTCCACGACGCGACGGGCGGCGTCGGCGATCAGCGCTTCGGTGACCTCGTGGCGGCGCATCGAGCCGGCCCGCACGCCCCACATCAGGCCGCAGCGGCGCACGGTCTCGCGCCCCGGCGACAGCGCGAGGATCGGCACCTGGGGCCGGTGCGCGGACAGCAGCCGAGCCGAGCGCCCCGACAGCGTCGGCACGACGAGCGCCGCCAGCCCCAGCTCGCGCGCG
>JBEKRJ010000040.1:0-14091 GCA_049518835.1 Solirubrobacteraceae bacterium | reverse complement strand
CGGTCGGCAACGCTCAGCACGGTCACGTCGACCCCGACCGGCGCGCACGCGCGCAGGTAGCGGTAGACGCTCCTGCGGCGCAGCGGGGCTTCGTGCACGAGAAATCCCAGCCGCAGGTGATGGCGCGTGAGCGCGGCGACGTGCTCGCGCAACCGCTCGCTGGCCCGCAGGCGGCGCAGGATCTCGCCGGCGACCTGCGCGCCGACCACGTCGTGGCCGATGAACGTCACCCGCCCCTCCGGCGTGACGCCGCGGGTCCGCGGCTTGGCGATGTCGTGCAAGAGCGCCCCGAACCGCAATGCCTGGCCGCGGGTCAGCTCGTTGGCGAGCGGCTCGGAGAGCACGGCCGCGACGGCGCCGGCGTGCTCGCCGAGGGCGGGGCTGGGGTCGCGCTCGAGCGCGATCGTCTCGGCGAGCACCGCGCGCGTGTGCTCGTACACGTCGAGGTGGTGGTAGCGACTCTGCTGCACGCCGCGCAGCTCGATCAGCTCCGGCAGCACCGCGGCCGTGACGCCGAGCGTGTCCATCAGCTCGAGCCCGTCCAGCGCGCGGTCGGCGGCGATGATCCGCCGCAGCTCGGCGAACACCCGCTCGACGGCCACGCCCGTCAGGGCGCCCGCGCTCGCGCTCGCCAGCGCGGCCGTCTCCGGCTCGACCGCGAACCCGAGCTCGCACACGAGCCGCGGCAGGCGCAGCGTACGCAGCGGGTCGGCGGCGAACGCTCCGGCGGAGACCATTCGCAGCCGCCGCGCGGCGAGGTCGGCGCGTCCGCCGAACGGATCGACGTGACCGCCGCCGCCCAACGGCTCGGCGATCGCGTTGATCGTGAGGTCGCGCTGCGCCAGGTCGTCCTCGATCGTGCGCCCGTTGAGCGGCAGCAGGTCGACCTGCCACGAGCGGTCGCGGGCGATCACGCGCCAGCCACCGAAGCCTTCCGAGAGCTTGAACGCGTGTGCGTCAATCGCGCGCGCGACAAGCCGCGCGAGCGCGCGGGCGTCGCCGGCGACCGCGACGTCGAAGTCGGCAGTCGGACGGCCCAGCAAGCGGTCGCGCACGGCGCCACCGACCAGCCATCCGGCCGGAGCAAGCGCCGACAGCGCCCGCAGCGCCTGCTCGTAGCGCCCCGGCCGGCCACCGTCACCGCCGGCCCCACCGCTCACCCCGCGGTCGCCGGCGCCGGCACCGCCAGCACCCGCGGCAGCGCCTCGATCAGGTCCCGCGCGATCACGCCCTCGGGGCCGAGCGCAGCGGCGCAGAACCGCCCCGCGCTGACGTGCAGGAACACGCCGGCGCACGCTGCGTGAAACGGGTCGATGCGCTTTGCGAGATAGGCCCCGATCACGCCCGAGAGCACGTCGCCGCTGCCGGCCGTCGCGAGCGCCGGCGCCGCGCCCCGGCTGACCGCGACCCGCCCCCCCGGCTCGGCGACGAGCGTGTCGTCGCCCTTGAGGACGACGATCGCCTGCGCCGTTTGCGCGGCGAGACGGACGCTGTGCAGGCGCCGGGCATCGATGCCGGCGCTGTCGCCGTCCAGCAGCCGCGCCAGCTCGCCGGCGTGCGGGGTCAGCACGGTCGTGGCCGGGCGCTGCGCGAGCGACCCCAGCGCGCCGGCGTGGGCGTTGAGCCCATCGGCGTCGAGCAGCAGCGGCAGCGGCGCGGCGGCGGCCAGCTCGCGCGCGAGCGCGAGCGCGTCGTGCTCGCGCCCGAGCCCCGGCCCGAGCACCAGCGCGTCCGCGCGCGCCACGCGATCGAGCACCCGCTGCGCGCCGGCGGGCGTCAGCGATCCGTGCTCGTCGGGCAGCGGCACGGTCATCACCTCCAGCAGGCGCCCCTCGAAGATCGCGTTCAACGATTGGGGCACGAACGCGGTCACGTAGCCGGCGCCGGCGCGCATCGCGGACTCCGACGCGAGGCACGGCGCCCCGGTGAGCCCGATCGAGCCACCGCACAAGAGCACGCTGCCGGCGGCGAACTTGGTCGACTCGCGCCCGCGGCGCGGCACGCCGTCGGTCACCCGATCGCCGATCAGCCCGATCGCGGGCTCGACGGGGCCGCCGGCCGGGATCCCGATCTCGATCACCCGCACCTCGCCGGAGCATCCCTTCCCGGGCGCGATCCACAGGCCCGGCTTGGCGGCGTGGAAGGTCGCGGTCGCGGCCGCTCGCACCGCCACGCCGGCGACTTCGCCGGTCGAGGCGTCGACGCCGCTCGGCACGTCGCACGCGACCACGACCGCGTCGCGCACCGCGTTGATCGCCTCGATCGCACCAGCCGCGGGCTCGCGCGGCTCGCCGTCGAAGCCGGTGCCGAGGATCGCATCGACGATCACGTGAGCGCCGGCGAGCGCCGGCGGCGCAAACGTAGCCGGAGGATCGCCGGGCAGGCGCTCGGCGTTGGCCCGGGCGTCGCCGCGCAGCTGCTCGGGCGCGGTCAGCGCCAGTACGCGCACCTCGCGGCCGCGCTCGCGCAGCAGCCGCGCTGCCACGTACCCGTCGCCGCCGTTGTTGCCCGACCCGCACACGACCGCGACCACGCCCGCGGGAGCGAGCTCTGACACCAGCTCGGCGAGCCCGGCCCCGGCGCGCTCCATCAGCTGCAGGCCGGGGATCCCGAGCCGCTCGATCGCCCACTGGTCAAGCGTGCGCTGCTGGCCGGCGTCGGGCAGCGGCTGCAACCACGCGGGCAGCGCGTTCATCTGACGATCGCGACCGCGGCGGCGTCGGTGCCCGTGTGCGTCAGCGACACCTCGACCGCCACCCCGAGCTCCTGCGCCCGCCGCGCCACGTCCCCGTGCAGGCGAAGCTCGGGCGGGCCGTCGCCGCCGAGCACCTCCACGTCGCGAAAGCTCCATGCCTGCATCCCGAGCGCCTTGGCGACCGCCTCCTTGGCGCAGAAGCGGGCGGCGAGGTGCTGCCCGGGACGGCCGCGCTGCGCCGCGTACTCGCGCTCTGCGTCGGTGAACAGCCGCTGCGCCAGCCGCGGGCGCCGCTGCAGCGCTCGTTCGAGACGATCGATCTCGAGCAGGTCGATGCCGATCACCGCGGTATCGTAGCCGCCTCGATACCGCGCCGCGTCAGATCAGCCCGC
This sequence comes from Solirubrobacteraceae bacterium, assembly GCA_049518835.1. Classification (GTDB taxonomy): domain Bacteria; phylum Actinomycetota; class Thermoleophilia; order Solirubrobacterales; family Solirubrobacteraceae; genus Palsa-465. The sequence continues at coordinate 11,004 of JBEKRJ010000040.1, read as the reverse complement.
TGCCGCCGGTCGACGGCCGGCTTGGCGGGCGCAGCGTCAAGTCGTGGCTGAGGATCTCGTGCAGGCCCTGCGCGACGGTCAGGTCGACCCGCAGCTGGTGGCGCGCGGCCAGCAGCCGCTTGCCGCTCGCGTCGACGGTGATCCGGACCGCGCGCGAGCCGCCGGCCGCGATCATCAGCGACAGCCTCCCGAGCACGCGCGTACGCCGGCGGCTCGAGACCGCGGCGCTGACGGCGACGACCTGCTTGCCGCGCAATGTCTCCTTGACGACCAGCTCGAGGATCGCCAGGCAACGGGTGCCGCTCGCCCCCTCGCAGACGAGGCTGACCGCGACCGTCTGCGCACGCGTCCCGAGCACGTCCGCGGTCAACAGCGTGGGGCCGCTGAAGGGCTCTGAGCCGGGGCCGCCTGGCTGCGCCGGCAACGGCGGGCCGCCGATCACGACGCCCCCCCACTGATCGACCGCCACGCACTGGACCGGCGAGGGGCACGCGATCCCCGTCAGCGACCATCCGTCGACCTGCCGGGCCGACCACGCGCTTGGCGTGTCGGTCGGGTCGGTCGACACGAGCACGTTGCCGGCGGTGTCGACCGCCACGCACAGCGCAGCCGACGAGCACGACACGCCGTCGAGCGAATTGCTCGGGTCGATCTGCTGCGGCGAGCTCCAGGAGCCCGACGCGGGATCGGCGGAGGTGAGGATCGCCCCGGCGGCGTCGACCGCGACGCACAGCGTGGCGCAGGACAGCCCCGTCAGCTCGGTCGTGCCGTCGACGTCGGTGGCGCTCCACGCCGCTGCCCCGCCGGTCGGGTCAGTCGAGGTGATCGCGTTGCCGGAGCTGTCGGCGGCGACGCACAGGCTCGCGGACGAGCACGACACGCCCGTCAGCACGGCCTGGCCGTCGATGTCGGTTGAGCTCCAGGCGCTCGCGCCGCCGGCGGGGTCGGTCGAGGTCAGCGCGTTGCCGGCGCTGTCGACCGCGACGCACAGCGAGCTCGACGGGCACGAAACCGAGCTCAGCGCGTTGCCGCTGTCGATCGGGCTGCTTTGCCATGCGCCCGCGCCGCCGGCGGGGTCGGTCGAGGTGAGCACGTTGCCGGCGCTGTCGACGGCCACGCACAGCCCGGCTGACGGGCACGAGATCGACACGAGCGTGTTGGGCGCGTCGATGCTCGCGACGCTCCACGCGCTTGGGCCGCCGCCGGGGCTCGAGGAGCTGAGCACGTCGCCGTCCTGGTCGACGGCGAAGCACAGGGCGCTCACGGGGCATGCGACCGACGCCAGCCCGTTGCCTGGGCCGGCGAGCAGCGCAACGGTGGCCCACGCCGCTGCGCCGCCGGTCGGCTGCGTCGAGCTGACGATCTCGCCGGCGCTGTCGACGGCCGCGCATGCGGCCGCAGACTGGCACGAGATCGCCGCGATCGCGACCTCGCTCGACCGCGACGTGACCGACCAGGCGCTCGCCCCACCCTGCGGCCGGGTCGAGAAGACGATGTTGCCGGCGCTGTCGCCGGCGACGCACAGCGCCGTCGACGGACACGAGATCGCGTCGATGCCGGCGTTGGCGTCGACCGGGTCGCTGGCCCAATCGGCGGCCGCGGCGCCGGTCGGCTGGCTTGACACGAGCATGTTGCCGTTGGCGTCGCCGGCGACGCACACGGTGCTCGACGGACACGAGACGGCCAGCAGTTGCGTGCCGCTGTCGACCGGCGTGCTGTTCCAGGCGCTCGCGCCGCCGGCGGGGTCGATCGAGCTGAGGACGTCGCCGTTGCCGTCGACCGCCACGCACACGCCGATCGACGGACACGCGACCGCGGTGAGGCCGTTGCCGGCGTCGATCGCGGCCTGCGCCCAAGCGCCCGCGCCACCGGTCGGGTCAGAGGACGTGAACGCGTTGCCGAGGTCGTCGACGGCCACGCACAGCGAGCTCGACGGGCACGTCACGGCCGTCAGGCTGTTGCCGGCGTCGACGCTCGCCGCACTCCACGCGCCAGCGGGGTCGGACGGGTCGGTGCTCGTCAGCACGTTGCCGGCCGCGTCGACGGCCACGCACAGCGAGCTCGACGGGCACGACAGGCCGTCGATCGAGCCGCCGCCGATCGACGCGGCGAAGTCGACGTCGGTCGTCGTCCAGGCGGCCGCCGGCGCGGTCACGCTGTCCGCGGTCACGATCGCGCCGGCGCTGGTCGCGCCGACGCACAGATTCACGGTCGGGCACGAGATCGCGTCCAGCGCGCTGAACCCGACCGGATCGACCTGCACCGGCGACGTCCAGGCGAGCGGATCCGCTGCCGCGCCCGCCCCGCCCACGAGCATGCTCACGGCAACGGCGATCAACGCCACCAGCCGCAACTTCACGTCGATCCTTTCTCCCGGCTGGCGCCAGCCTACCACCGCCCGCGCGGGTTTTGTCCCCAACCCCTAGCCCAGCGCCCCTTCGACGGCCTGCTTGAGCCGCTCGCAGACCTCGTCGGTCTCCTGCTGGGTGGGCGCCTCGACCATCACGCGGACGAGCGGCTCGGTGCCCGACGGCCGGACCAGGACGCGGCCGCGGCCGGCCAACGCGGCCTGCTCGCGGTCGATCGCGGAGCTCACGGCGGCGTGGGCGATCGCGTCGGAGAGCTGGGTGCGCTCGGCGGCGCGGATGTTGACCAGCCGCTGCGGGAGCTTGTGCATCGCGTCGCGCTCGCGCAGGTCGCGGCCGGCGAGCGCCTCGAGCGTCAGCAGGGCGCTCGCGATCCCGTCCCCCGACGGCCCGAAGCCCAGGTCGATGATGTGGCCCGACTGCTCGCCGCCGAGCGCCCAGCCGCGCTTGCGCAGCTCGTCGAGCACGTAGCGGTCGCCGACCGCGGTCATGGCGACGTCGATCCGCGCTTGCGCCATCGCGGTGTGAAAGCCGAAGTTCGTCATCACGGTCACCGCGACCCCGTTGCCGGGCAGCCGGCCGGTGGCCCGCAGGTGGATCGCGGCGAGCGCGATCAGCTCGTCGCCGTCGACGACCTCGCCGGCGCGGTCGACGGCCAGCATCCGGTCGCCGTCGCCGTCGAATGCGAACGCGAGATCGTGCTCGCCCCGCGCGATCGCCTCCAGCACCCCGCCCAGGTGGGTCGAGCCGCAGCCGTCGTTGATGTTGCGCCCGTCGGGCTGGTCGGCGAGCACGTCGACGTGCGCACCGAGGCGGCGGAAGATCTCCGGCGCGGCGCGGTAGGTCGCGCCGTTGGCGCAGTCCAGCAGCACCCGCAGGCCGCTCAGGTCCAGCTGCGCAAAGCGGACGTGCAGCTCGCGCAGATAGTCCTCGAGCGCGCCGTGCAGGCTGCGCACGCGGCCGATCGTCGCCGGCGGGCGCGGCGGCGCGTCGAGCTCGGCCTCGATCTCGTGCTCGGTGTCGTCGTGCAGCTTGAAGCCGTCGGCCGCGAACAGCTTGATCCCGTTGTCCTCGTAGGGGTTGTGCGAGGCGGAGATCACGGCCGCCAGCTGCAGGCCGTGGCGGCGCACGAGCAGCGGCGCCGCGGGCGTCGGCAGCACCCCGCCGAGCAGCGCGTCGCCGCCCGACGCGGTGACGCCGGCGGCGATCGCCGACTCGAGCATCTCGCCCGATTCACGCGTGTCGCGCACGATCAGCACCTGCGGGCGCGGGGCGCCGCAGTGCGACACCGCCGCGCGGGCGAGCGCCAGCGCAAGCTCCGCCGTCAGGAAATGTCCCGCGCGCCCACGGACGCCGTCCGTGCCAAACAACTGGCGTGCCATCAGCCCCAGCCGGCTGCGGTCAGCGCTTGGAGAACTGCGGCCGCTTGCGGGCCTTCTTCAAGCCGGCCTTCTTGCGCTCCTTGACGCGCGGGTCGCGGGTCAAGAAGCCGCGCCGCTTGAGCTCACCGCGCAGGTGCGGATCGGCGACGATCAGCGCTCGCGAGATGCCGTGGCGCAGGGCTCCTGCCTGCGCCGAGACGCCGCCGCCGTGCATCCGCGCGACGACGTCCATCCGCGACTCGTAGCCGACCGTCTCCAGCGGCTGGCGGATCACGCGCTGGAGCGTCTCGCGCGGGAAGTAGGCCTCGAGCGTCTTGCCGTTGATCGAGTACGTGCCGGTGCCCGGCTTGACGATCACGCGCGCGACCGCGGTCTTGCGCTTGCCGGTCGCGGTGTAGCGCGCGCCCGCCGCGAGATCGATCGCCGCGTCGGCAATCGGCCGCGGCTCGTCGTCGGGCTCCTCCTGCGCGCGCGCAGCGGCTGCCTCGGCCTCGGCCTCGGCCGCCGCGCGAGCCTCCGCGTCCATGAACTCCTCGCCCTCGGGGACGATGTCGGGGATCAGGTCGGCGCCCGGGATCTCGGGGCGCGGGCGCGGTGCGAGCTCGATCTCTTCGACCGCGTCCTCGGCCTCGGCCGCGGCGGTCGGGGCGAAGGTCGGGACCGCTGCCGGGGGCTCGTCGTAGTCCTCGTCCTGCGCCGATGACGCCGGCGCCGGCAGCTCGACGGCTGGGGTTAGGTCGTCCGCGGGGGTCAGGTCGTCCGCGGGGGTTTGGTCGTCCGGCGGCGACAGCTCGTCGGCGGGCGTGAGGTCCGCGGGGGTTTGGTCGTCCGGCGGCGACAGCTCGTCGGCGGGCGTGAGGTCCGCGGGGGTTTGGTCGTCGGCGGGCGGTAGCTCGGCCTCCGGCTCCGCGAGCGGCTCGGGCTCGTACGGAGCCGGCGGCTCCGCGCCGGCGTCCTGCGCGTCGAAGCCGCGCTGCTCGTCGTCGGGGTACTCGGCCTCGCTCACTGCTCGATCTCCATCGGTTGCGGCTGCTGGGCTGCATGCGGGTGCTCGGGGCCCGCGTACACCTTCAGCTTGGTCAGTTGCTTGCGTGCCAGACGGTTGCGCGGGAGCATCCCCTTGACCGCGATCCGGATCACCTCTTCGGGCCGGCGCTGCAGCATCTCGGCCAGCGTGCGCGACTTCAGCCCGCCCGGATAGCCCGAATGGCGGTAGTAACGCTTGTCGGAGCGCTTGTTGCCGGTCACGGCGATCTTCTCGGCGTTGACGACGATCACGAAGTCGCCCGTGTCGATGTGGGGCGTGTAGGTCGGCTTGCGCTTGCCGCGCAGCGTGTCGGCGATCTGCGTCGCGAGCCGGCCGAGCGTCAGTCCGGTGGCGTCGACGAGGAGCCAGTTGCGCTCTCTGTCCTTGGGTGTCGCGACGTAAGTCTTCATGGCATGGACAAGCCGCGCAACGGCGCGACCCGTGGGCAATGATAGCCCGCGAGCGCGTACGCTGCGGTTGTGCAGCTTCCGGTCGCAATCCGTCGGCTCGCCTTTCGGATCGTCTACCGGTTGCTGCGGGTCTACTGGTTCGTGCGCAGGCCGCGCCTGCGTGGCGTCAAGTGCCTGCTGACCGACGGCGATCGCGTGCTGCTCGTCCGCCACACGTACGGTCCTCATGAATGGGAGGTCCCCGGCGGCGGGATCAAGCGGCGCGAGCCCCCGTCCAGCGCGGCGCGTCGGGAGATGCGCGAGGAGCTCGGCATCGACGTCGAGCAGTGGACGGACGTCGGTGAGCTCGACGTCACGATTCGCAACCGCCACGGGATCCTGAACTGCTTTCACGCTGCGCGCCCCGCGGCGCCGATCGAACCCGACCCGGGCGAGCTGGCCGCCGCGACCTGGTTTGCGCCGGCGGAGCTGCCCCCCAACCTCGGACCGTACGTGAACGCGATCATCGCCCGCGCCCGGGCGTCGAGCGCGGGCTGAGCGCTTCGGTCAGACGCCGCGCAGCGTGCGCAGCGTAGCGGTGGCAGTGGTCGTGCGGGTGATCCCGGTCGCGGTGATGCTCGCCCGCAGCGAGATCCGCTGATCGGCGTGGGCGGCCGCCAGCAGCCTGGCCGCCGTCGCCCTGCTCGGTCGGATCGAGAGCGTGCGCCGACCGGCGTAAAACGTGCGCTGCACGCTCGCGAAGCTGAACCGTGAGCCGGCGTGCGAGCCGTTGCGGGCGACCGACGCGCCGATCGTCAGCCGCGCGCTGGCATGCTCGTCGCAGGTGACCGCGACCTTCAGCGCATGGCGCTTGCCGAGCCGCCGCGATGGCAGCTTGACCGTGCACGTCTGCGCGACGACGGCGAGCCGGCCCGCGCCGTTGGCGGCGGCGTGCGCGGCGTCGCCGGCGTAGGTGACGAAGATCTGGGTGGGGCGCTTGGGCAGCGCGGTCGGCGCGTACAGGACCGCGCAGGCGGCCTGACCCGGTCTGCCGTCCGACTGCAGCTGACAGCCGGTGTCCTTGCCGAAGCCGCCGCCGGCGGACGAGCTGAACATCAGGCTGCCGGTCGGCACGATCGGCACGCCTGGGCTGATGTCGGTGGCGGTGGCGGTGCACGCCGCCGGCGTCGTGACCGCCACGGGCGACGGCGAGCACGACACGCCGATCGCGGTGAAGCGCGGCGCGACCTGGAAGCTGAGGCGGCTCGATTGCGTCGAGCCGCCCCAGTCGGACACGCTGACGGTCGCCGAGAACGTGCCCTGCTTGGCGTAGTCGTGCGTGCCGGTGACGTTGAACACCGGACCGTTGGACGACGAGCCGGCGGACGTGACCGTGCCGGTGGTCTGGGTCCCGTCGCCCCAGTTGATCAACGCCGTGAAGTCGCTCGCTGAGCCGCCCGGATTGGAATCGAAGAACGTGTCGATCGTGCCCGAGAACGGCACGCCCGCGGTCGCTTGCACGGTCGTCTGGGCGCTGACCGGCTCGGCCAGCACGACGTCGTCGGCGGCTACGAGGTCGGTCGGATTGTCCTGGTTGTTCAGGCTGCCATCCACCGCACTCGGGGTGCTGGATGTGCCGTCGAACTCGAAGATCGCGTCGCTGCCGAGCGTGATCACGACATTAGTCACGACGGGCGAGCTGAACAGCTCGCCCGCAAACGACTGCTGGCCCTGACCGGAGATCGGGACCGCCATCGGCGCTCCGAGCGGCGCGTTGCCGTTGAAGTACTGGATCGTGGTCCCGGCGCTGTGCACGTTGAGGAACACGGCGCCGAGTCCCCGGGTCGCGGCCGGGACCGGCGCGCTGCCCTGGCTTGCGGGCGCGACGACCTGCATCCTGACGACGTTGGAGTTGAACGGCGCGAACACGTTCGGCGAGCTGAACGGCGCCAGCTTCCCGGCGACGCTCGAGTTGACCGACGCGAAGCCGTCGCCGGCGACCGCGTCCCCGTGCTGCAGGTCGATCCCGTACGGTTGCTCGCGGTCAGGGGCGATCGCCACGACCGCGTTGGGAACGATCGTCGTCGAGCCGGGGTCGCTGCCGTCGAGCTTGATGTTGTCCCACGTGATGTGGCGCCAGCCGCCGCTCTGCTCACCGGGGGTGGTGCCGTTGTCAGCGCCTCCGATCGCCCCTTCGAACGCCGACATCGCCGCGGCGGTCTGGGTCGAGCCGGCGCCGGTCAGCTCGACGGGGGTGCCGGCGGGCACGCCCAGTGGGGCGTCGGCGACGGTCGGAAACGTGCTTGCGGTTGCGAGCGGCGAGGGTCCTGCGGCGTTCTGCACCGTGATCGTGACGTCATAGGTGCCCTCTTCCACGTATGTATGGGATGCCGTGACGGTGCCGGTCGTGCCCCCGCTCGGGAACGTGACCGAGCCGACGCTGCTCGTCCCGTCGCCCCACTGGACGGCCGCCGTGTAGTGGTTGGCATTCGTGTCGTTGCCGGAATCGGTGAACGTCGCGACCTGGCGGCTGAACGATGTGCCCTCGACCAAGGTGGTCAGCGGCGACGCCGTGACGGTGACGGTGTCCGCGAGCGCCGCCGCGGGCGCCACGAGCACGACGGCGGGCGCCGCCAGCGCCACCAGCACGACCAGCAGCGCAAGCGCCCGCCGGCGGCCGCGCCCACGACCGCTTAGCGCGGGTAGCACAAAGCTCGCGCCCAGGTGCCCCACGGCGCGAATCGTAGCGAGCGGCCTGACGGCGGTTCGCGTCCGCTTGCTGCGAGTTTCGGCCGAGAGCGGGAGCCTGGCTACGAAACACGCCAGATAGTCGAGTTTCGTAGCCAGGCTCCGTCGTGACCTGCTAACGCAGTTACTCCCACTCGATCGTGCCGGGCGGCTTGCTCGTGATGTCGAGCACCACTCGGCCGACGGGCCGGATCTCGTTGATCATCCGTGACGCGATTTGCTCGAGCAGGTCGTAGGGCAGCCTCGCCCAGTCCGCGGTCATCGCGTCGTCGCTGGTGACGGCGCGGATCACGATCACGTTGCCGTACGTGCGGACATCGCCCTGGACGCCGACCGTGCGGATGTCGGGCAGCACGCAGAAGGACTGCCACAGCTCGCGGTACAGCCCGGCCTTGCGGATCTCGTCCTGCAGGATCGCGTCGGCCTCGCGCAGGACGTCGAGGCGCTCGCGCGTCGCCTCGCCGCCGACGATCCGAATCGCGAGCCCCGGGCCCGGGAACGGCTGGCGCCAGACGAGCCGCTCTGGCAGCCCGAGCTGCGCGCCGACGGCCCTGACCTCGTCCTTGAACAGGGCCCGCAGCGGCTCGACGAGCTCGAACTGCAGGTCGTCGGGCAGGCCGCCGACGTTGTGATGAGACTTGATCGTCGCGGCGCCGGTGCCTCCCCCGGACTCGATCACGTCGGAGTACAGCGTGCCCTGGACGAGGAACCGGACGCCCTGCAGCCGGGCCGCCTCCTGCTCGAACACGCGGATGAACTCCGCCCCGATCCGCTTGCGCTTGAGCTCCGGGTCGGTCACGCCGCGCAGGCGCGCGAGGAACCGGTCGGCCGCGTCGACCGCGACCAGCGGGACGTGGAAGTGATCGCGAAACGCGGCGATCACCTGTGCGCCCTCGTTCTTGCGCATCAGGCCATGGTCGACGAACACGCACGTCAGCCGGTCGCCGATCGCGCGGTGCACGAGCAGCGCCGCAACGCTCGAATCGACGCCGCCCGAGAGGCCGCAGATCGCGCGCCCGTCGCCGACCTGCGCACGGATCCGCGCGACCTGCTCGTCGATCACCGAGGCCGGGCTCCAGGAGCGCTCGCACCCGCACGCGCCCTGCAGGAAGTTCGTCAGCACCTGCTGGCCGTAGGGCGTGTGCACGACCTCGGGGTGAAACTGGATCCCGTACACCGCGCGCTGCTCGGACTCGAACGCCGCCACCGGCGACGCCGTCGAGGACGCGAGCGCGGCAAACCCGGGCGGCGGCGCGAACACGGTGTCGCGGTGCGACATCCAGCAGGTCTGGTGCGACGGCGTGCCCGCCAGCAGGCGCCCGGGCCGCCGCACGGTCAGCTGCGAGCGGCCGAACTCCCCCACCTCGGCGCCCTCGACGCGCCCACCCAACTCGCGCGCCAGCAGCTGCATGCCGTAGCAAATCCCCAGCACCGGGATCCCGAGCTCGAGCAGCTCGCGGTCGAGCGCCGGGGCGCCGTCGGCGTACACCGACGCCGGCCCGCCCGACAGGATCACGCCCTTCGGGCGCCGCCGCGCGACCTCCCGCGCCGGCACGTGGTGGGGAAGCAGTTCGGAGAAGACGCCGCACTCGCGCACCCGGCGGGCGATCAGCTGCGAGTACTGGCCACCATAGTCGAGCACCACGACCTCTTCGGTCGCCGCGGCCTGGGCGGCCGCGCCGGCGTGGTGGCCGGCGGGTGCCCCAGACGTCCCCGGGGCGATCGACGGCGGAGAGCTTCCGGAGGCACCGGCGGGCGCAGCCGACCCCGTGCTAGTCGCCGACACCGACCGCCGCGGCCTTGCCGCTTGCGCCCATGCCGACGCCCTGCTCGCGCTGGAGATGCTTGCCCTCGGTCTGCAGCGCCGGCGCGACCAGCAGCTCGGCGCGGTTGAACTCGGCGATGTCGCGGTACCCGCAGGTCGCCATCGAGGTACGCAGCGCGCCCATCAGGTTGAATGTCCCGTCGTTCTCTCGGGCGGGCCCGCGAACGATCTCCTCGAGCGTCCCGTTCGGCATCGTCGCCACCCGCGCGCCGCGGGGCAGGGTCGGATGGAACGTCGCCATCCCCCAGTTGTAGCCCCGGCCCGGGGCCTCGTAGGCGCACGCGAGCGCGGAGCCGACCATCACCGCGTCGGCGCCGCACGCGATCGCCTTCGCGATGTCGCCGCCGTTGCGCATCCCGCCGTCGGCCACGACCTTGACGTAGTCACCGGTCTCGAGCATGTGCTGCGAGCGCGCCGCCGCGACGTCGGCGATCGCGGTCGCCTGCGGGACGCCGATCCCCAGCACGCCTCTGGTCGTGCAGATCGCCCCCGGCCCGACCCCGACGAGGACGCCGGCGGCGCCGGTGCGCATTAGGTGCAGTCCCGTGTGGTAGGAGGCGCACCCGCCGACGATCACCGGCGTCGGCGCCAGCTCGCGGATGAACTCCTTGAGGTTCAGCGGCGGCCGGCTCTCGTCGCGCGAGACGTGCTCGGCCGACACCACCGTCCCCTGGATCACGAGGATGTCCAAGCCGGCCTCGAGCGCCACCTCGTAGTAGCGGCGGACCTTCTGCGGGGTCAGCGACGCCGCCGCGACCACGCCGTGCTGCTTGATCTCCTCGATCCGGCGCGCGATCAGGTCGGCCTTGATCGGCTCCCGGTAGATGTCCTGCATCTCGCGCGTGGCGATGTCATTGGAGAACGTCGCAATCCGCTCCAGCTGCGCATCGGCGTCCTCATAGCGGCAGTAGATGCCCTCCAGGTTGAGTACCGCAAGCCCGCCGAGCTTGCCGATCACGCCGGCGGTGTCGGGCGACACGACCCCGTCGAGCGCAGCCGCGAGCAGCGGCAGCTCAAATCGGTACGGGCCCAGCGTCCAGGAGATGTCGACGTCGTCAGGATCGCGCGTGCGCCGCGACGGCACGATTGCGATCTCGTCGAATCCGTATGCCCGCCGAGCCTTCTTGCCGCGTCCGATCTCTACTTCCATTACGCCATCCTAGAACTCGAGCCGGACGACTGGAACGGCGATGCGTGAGCGACGAGGGCGGCAACCATCGTCACGTCGATGCTAGCAGCGGCGGTCAGCTGATCCGCGCGCGGATCT
>JBEKRJ010000039.1:0-14548 GCA_049518835.1 Solirubrobacteraceae bacterium | reverse complement strand
CCACGGCGATCCGCGGCCGGGCGCTCGCGAGCGCTTGCAGTGCCGCCGTGTGCAGGTGGGTGCAGGCGCCGAGGTCCACCGCGCCGCCGGGCGTCTGGCGCAGCCAGTTGGCCAATGGCTCGGCATCCTCGACCGACACGACGCCGGCGAGCACAGCTGTCTGTTCATCCACTTGTAACGGCATGTCCGAGCACCTCCTTGAGGTTGAGGATCAGGAGCACCTGACCGTCGCCGAGCAATGCCGTCCCTGACAGGCCGGGCGTGCCCGCCAGCACGCCCTCGGCGGGCTTGCAGATAAGGTCGAAGTGGTCCTCGAACCGCTCGACGATCAGCCCCACCTCTTCGCCGGTGGGCGCGACGACGAGCACCCGCGTGACGTCCTCCTCGGCGCGAGTGGGCTCGAGGCCGAGCTCCTCGCCGAGGTCGAGCAGGGGCACGACGTGGCCCCGCTGATGGACCGCCGGCCGGTGGGCGACGGCGCCGATCTGGTCGGGCGAGAGCCGCAGCGTCTCGCGGATGTGCTCGACGGGGATGCCGAACCGTTGTCCTCCAGCGATCACGACCATCACGCGCGTCACGGCCATGCTCAGCGGCAGCCGGAGCGATACGGTCGTGCCCTCCCCGATCTCGCTGTCGATTCCGATCGACCCGCCGAGCCGGTCGATCACCGCGCGGACGGCGTCCATCCCGACGCCGCGGCCCGACAGGTCGGAGATCTCCTGCGCGGTCGAGAAGCCGGGAGCGAGGATCAGCTCGCGCGCTGCCTGATCGGACAGGCCGTCGACGGCCAGCCCACGCGTGCGGGCGACCTGCCGCATCGCGTCGGGATCGATCCCGCGCCCGTCGTCGATGACCTCGACGCGCACGCCGTCGGCCTCCTGCAAAGCGCGCAGCGTCAGCCGCCCTTCCGGCGGCTTGCCAGCTGCCAGCCGTTCCTCGGGCGTCTCCAACCCGTGATCGAGGCTGTTGCGAACGAGGTGCACGAGCGGGTCGGCGAGCAACTCGAGCACATCCTTGTCGGCGGCCGTCTCCTCGCCGTCGGTGACGAGGCGAACCTGCTTCTCGAGTCGGCGCGAGAGGTCGCGAACCATCCGCGGGAAGCGCCCGAACACGACCCCGACGGGCAGCATCCGCATCTCCATCGCGGCGCTCTGAAGCTCCTCTGCGATCCGGTTGGTGACTTGGTGCTGGTCCTTGATCGCCCGTGCGAGGCCGCGGCCGTCGGTGCCGTCCTCGGCGGCGCGGGCGATGAACGGAAGCGCGTTCTTGGCGACGATCAGCTCGCCGACGAGCTCGAGCAGGTGGTCGATCTTCGCCTGGTCGACCTTGACGGTGCGGCTGACCGGGGCGTGGCCGGCGTCCTCCGCCGCGACGGCCGCCTGCTCGGCGCCGCCCGGCGGCGCGGACTCCATGCCGAGGAGGCGCTCGAGCAGGCGCTCGAGCGCCGGCCCGTCGTGGCGGTCAAGCGCCTCTGACTCGCCGGGATCGATCAGCTCGGCCGCGCGACCGGTGCAGTCAAGCGCGCCACGGGTCGCGCGGGCGATCGCGCCAAGCCGGGCCTCGCGTTGCTCCTCGGGGCAGGGTGCGCGGAGCGCCGCCAGCTGCGCTCGCAGAATCGCACGCGCGGCGTCCGGGAAAGCTCCGTCGCGCGCCGCTGCGCGGACGTCGGCGGCCCGGATCTCGATCAGCTCCACCTCGTCGAGCACGTAGCGCAGGGATTCCTGCACCTCGTCGAGGCTGGCCGCGGCGATCGCCGTCAGCCGCAGCGCGCAGTCGTATTCGTCGAGCTCGTCGATCGGCGGCCATGGTCCGTCGCGGTCGATATGCAGCGCGACCACCGCCCCGAGGTCGCGGACGATCGCGAGCGGGTCATCGCCGCGGAAGAACGCCTCGCCGGCCGGGGTGTAGCGAACCGCGACGGCGGTGTCGCGCTCGCCGAGGAGATCGACGGCGACGCGGTCGCCGAGCTCGCGCAGCGCTTCGAGCGCCCAGTCGGGAGCCGGCTGCGGACCGGCCCCGCCGGCGCCCGTGTGGGTCGCGGTCGCATCGGTCTCGCCGAGCAGGCGCCGCAGCGACGCCGCCGCGCCCCGCCCGGCAGTGATCGCATCAGCAGGCAGTGCGCCGTCGCGGGCGATCGCCTCGAGCCACGCGTGTGCGAGGTCGAACGCGCCCATCGCGGCGTCGATCACCCCGCCGTCGGCGTCGAGCCGTTGCTGACGGACGGCGTCGAGGACGTCCTCGGCGGCGTGCACGACATCGGTCAGCGGCGCGAACTCGAACAGCCCTGAAGCGCCCTTGAACGTGTGCGCGGCGCGGAACACCGCATTGAGCAGCTCCGCGTCGTGCGGCCGGCGCTCGACCTCCAGCAGTCCGTTGACTGCGTCGTCGAGCAGCTCGGCGCCTTCCTCGAGGAACTGCTCCAGGAGCTCGCTCATCGCTATGACCTTCCCGTCAGCGCCAGCACGACATCGACGAGCTCGCTGGGCGCGACTGGTTTGTTCATGTACATGTTGGCTCCGGCGGCGTATGCCCGCTCGGCGTCGGCGGCGGCGGATTCGGTGCTGATCATCACGACTGGGGCAGTCTGGTTGGGCCCTCTGCGGCGTAGCGCCGAGACGAACGCGTAGCCGTCCATCCGCGGCATATTCACATCCGCGACCACGACCTCGAACCGCTGCGCGAGCGCTACCTCCAGCGCTTCGTAGCCGTTAGCGGCCTCGACGACGTCGAACCCCGCCTCCCTCAGGATGCTGCCGTGGTAGAGCCGCACGGTCGCAGCGTCGTCAACGATCAACACCCTGCTCGTCACTGTTCATCCTCCCACGGACGCTGGTAGGCGGTTGTCTGCGGAAACCGGACCGGATCAAAGATCGAGGACACGCGGCTCATCGACTCGGTGTGGCCGAGAAACAGGTAGCCGCCGGGACGCAGCGCGCCGAACAGGTTCTCGGCCGCACGGATGCTGGCAGCCTGGTCGAAATAGATCAACAGGTTCCGGCAGAAGACGATGTCGTAGCCACGGTAGGGTCGCATCTGCGTCGTGTCGCAAACGTTGACCGCGGCAAGCTCGACCGCGCCGCGAATATCGGCCTTGATCTGGTATCCGTCGCGGACCGGATCAAACCAGCGCTCGAGCGCATCGTTGCTCAGCCGATGGACCGCGCGCGTGCCGTACACGCCCGCCCGGGCAGCCACGAGGGACTCCTCGTCGATGTCAAGCCCGACGATCGACACGTCGATCTCGTCGATCTCCGGCCAGTTCTCGAGCAGCCACAGCGCGATCGAGTATGGTTCCTCGCCCGTCGAGCATGGCAGCGACAGGATGCGGACCGGGAAACGGCGTCCGCGCTCGCGCAGGATTGCGGGCAGCACGTGGGAGACCAGGCACTCGAGCTGGTAATCCTCGCGCAGGAAGTAGGTCTCGTGGACGGTCAGGCGGTTGAGGAGGTCCTGTTCGAGCGCCTGCTCGCGGCCGAGCCGCAGCCGGCAGAACCAGGCCGCAAAGTCGGGCGCCTCCGAGGCCTCGATGCACGCGATCACCCGCTTGTCGACGAAATAGCGCTTGTTGGTCTGGAAGCGGATGCCGGTGCGGCCGTAGAAGTAGTTGCTCAGCCGCAGGAACTCGGCATCGGTGAGGGCGTCGGAACGCGGCGGGGCGGGCGGGCTCATCGAGCGCCGTCGACTATCCGCGCGGCAAATGTTCGCGCTGCGAAGGCGACGAACGGATCACCGGGGAACCGGGCGGCCGCGGCTTCGATCACGGCCCACGCCGTCTCGTCGCCGACTTCGGTCAACTCGCCGATCGCGGCGCCGCAGACGTTGGGGTCAGGGTCCGACGCGACGGCGTCGAGCAGCCAGCCCGGCACCCGCGGGTCGCGCAGCGACGCAAGCACCATCACGGTCAGCACGCGCACATCGGCATCAGGGTCGGCGAGCAACCGCGGCACCGCGTCGGCGCAGGCGGGGATCTCGCCGAGGCACTCGACGACCGCGTTGCGGATCGCCGCGTCCTCGCAGCGTAGGTAGGGCACGAGCGCGTCGACGACGGCCGCGCCGCCGATCCCCGCGAGCGTGCTCAGCGCTGCTTCGCGGACCGCCTGGTCAGGCTCGCGTGCAATGCACGCGGCGAGCGGGGCGGCGGCGGCGCCATCACCCGCCAGGTCGAGCGCGGCCCGCCTGCGCACATCGGGGCTGGAGTGGTCCAGCGCCGCGATCAACCCGGCGCGGTCGCGCGGGGCTGCCCGACGCTCCGCCTCTGCTGGTGGCTCTGCGGCGCGACGCACGAGGCCCATCAGCGCACCCACTCGAGCAGCTGGCCTGCCACCTCGTCCGCCGGCAGCACGGCCGTCGCGCCGTCACGGCGGATCAGCTCCGCCGGCATCCCGAACACGACGGCGCTGTCGCGAGACTCGGCGATCGTGCGGGCGCCGGCCTGGTGCAGCTCGGCCATCGCCGCGGCGCCGTCGTCGCCCATCCCCGTCAGCTCGACGCCGACGATCTCCTGCGGCCGGAAGCATGTGGCAGCCGAGCGCACCAGCCGGTCCACGCTCGGATGCCAGCGGTGGCCGTCGGACGGCACGCACCGCGCGGCGGCTGCGCCGGCGCGGCGGGCGAGCACGACGTCGGCGTCGCCGCGGCCGATCAGCACCAGGCCGGGCTCGAGCGGGCGTGTGCCGATCAGCTCCTCGACCCGCACCGCGCACTCACCGTTGAGGCGGGCCGCAAGCGGTCCGCTGAAGCTCGCAGGGATGTGCTGCGCGATCACGATCGGGAGCGGAAAGTCGTGCGGGAGCTGGCCGATCACGTCACCGAGCACGCCCGGACCTCCGGTCGAGACGCCGATCAGCACGACACCTCTCGTCAACCGGGGACGGCTCACCGGTTCGGGACGGGCCCGGTGGCGGCGCTCGAGCCGTTCACGCAGCCGCCCGGGACGGTTGATGCGCGCGCCGGCGGCGGCGGCGACCTTCGCCCGCAGCTCGTCGGCCTGCTCCTCGATGTTGAGCGACACGGTCCCGCCCGGCTTGGCGACGTAGTCGACGGCCCCGAGCGCAAGCGCCTCGAATGTCGCCAGGGCACCCTCTGAGGTGAGCGAGGAGACCATCAGCACCGGCCTGGGCATCTCATCCATGAGACGCGCCAGGCAGGTGAGCCCGTCCATCACGGGCATGTTGATGTCGAGCGTGACGACCTGCGGGTCCAGCCGCGGGATCTGCTCCAGCGCCTCGGCGCCGTTGCGGGCAGTCTGCACCTCGAACGCGCCGTCGCGCTCGAGGATCTCCCGCAGGTGGCGGCGCATCAGCGCCGAGTCGTCGACTACTAGGACGCGTGTCATCACGATCGCCGGCTACGCGGCCTCGGTCAGAGCCTGGAGCTCGCTGCCACCCAGGAGCTGAGTGTGGTCGAGCATCAGCAGCATCCGCTTCGATTCGGCGAGATTCGCCACGCTGCCGATCAGCTGCGCCTGTGCCTCAGAGAGCTCGGGAGCCTCCTGGACGACGGCTTGCTGGAGCTTGATCACCTCCGCGACGGAGTCGACGATGAACCCGGTCCGCACGCCGGCGATGATCACGACGACGATCCGCTGGAGGTCGTCGCGATCGCCGCGAGCGAGACCGAGCCGCGAGCGCAGGTCGATCACCGGCAGCACCGTGCCGCGCAGGTTCACTAGACCCTCGACGAAGTCAAGTGCCTTCGGGACCCGACTCAAATGCTCGGGCACACGGATGATCTCCTGCACCGCATCGACGCTGAGGCAGTACTCCTCGCCGTCGACCCGGAACACCACCAACTGCTGGTCATCATCGTCGTCCACCGCGTCCTGCGCGATCGTCGCGTCGGTCATCTCGTCAACGTGCTCCTCGTCGTAGCTGTCGATCACCGATTGGAGCCCGCGCGCCGAGAACAGCCGGTTCGCGGACAGGACCGACACGAGCCGGTCGCCATCGTCCAGCCTGCAGACCGACTCCACCTCGGTCTCGGAGCCCTCACGGGCAACGAACGAGGGCACCGGATCGACGAGCTCCCGCGGCACGCGCAGCACCTCTCGGACGGTGTCCATCACGACTCCGACGGCCGCGTCGCGGCCATCCTCGGCGCGCAGCGGGACAACGACGATGCGGCTCGTCTCATCGAGCGGCTGCTGGTCGAGACCGAATACGCGCCGCAGGCTCACGAGCGGCAGCAGGCGGCCACGGAGGTCCATCACGCCGACAACACGCGCGTCGGCGTTGGGTACCTCGCTGACCGACTCGGCGGCCTGGACGATCTCCTGAATCTCGTCGATCGGGAGCGCGTACTCCTGGCCGGCAACGATGAAGCTGACCATCTCGAACGTGTCGTCGGAGTCATCCTCGTCGACCGCCGCTGCGCTCAGGGCGAGCGACCCGGACGCCGGACCGCCGGCGCCGAGTCCGCGTGCGACGGCGTGGAACTCCGTGTCGACGACGTGCTCGACGTCGAGGATTGCCAGCAGCTCGCCGCCGTCCTGCTTGATCACGCCGCTGAGGATGCTCGAGTCGACCGTCGCCTGGACCGTGTCGGCCGCGTCGATCCGTTCGGCGTCGACCGACACGACCGCGGCGACGCGGTCGACGACGAAGCCGAGCGGCACGCCGCAGTCGACGACGATCACGCGCGTCGCCTCATCGGCCTCGGCCGACGGGTAACTGCAGCAGCTGCGCAGGCTGACCACCGGCAGCACGCGCCCGCGGAGGTTCGCCAGCCCGACGAGGCTGGACGGCGTCAGCGGCACCTTGACCGTGTCCGGCATCCTGATGATCTCCCGCACGCGGTCCATCGGGAACGCGAACAGCTCGTCGGCGAGCGAGAACGTGACGAAGTCCCGGCTGTCGGTGAGCTCGTCGAGATCGTCCTCGAGCGGTTCCTTGGATGATGGGGGCGGCGTGGCCAGGTCCTCGACCGGCACCGGCGACTCGACTAGCTGCGCGTCCAAGGCAGCCTTGGCCGCGTCTGCACCCGTCCCGCGCTTCTTGGCGGTAGGCATTCGCTGTCCTTTCCTGTCCGAGTGCCGGTTCAGAGCGTCTGGAGCTCGTCGGCGAGGGCAGCGATCTCCTCGATCGCCGCGGCGAGCTCCTCGGTGCCGTGACGCTGCTCGTTCGCTGCACCGGCGGCCTGCTCGGAGAGCTTCTCGGCCTCGGTCGCGGCCGTCGCGATCATGTCGATCCCCTGCTTTGCCTCGCCGGTCGCCCTGGCGATCTCATCGGCTGACGCGAGGATCTCCTCGCCGGATGCCTTGACCTGGACCATGTCGCGGGCCATCTGGTCGAGCCGCGTCGTCGTTTCCTTCGCCCGCTCGACCTCGGCGAGCGCGAGGCGGCTGGTCTCGTCCAGATCGGCCCGAACCTCGACGATCCGGTCTTGAACCATCTTCACGAGGTCCTTGATCTGCTCGGCGTTATCGGCCGAGTCGCGCGCGAGGTTGCGGATGTCGGTCGACACGACCGCAAACCCCTTGCCGAACTCGCCCGCGCGGGCCGACTCGACCGAGCCGTTGACCGCCAGCATGTTCGTCTGGATCGACACCGTGCTGATCGCGTCGACGATCTTGTCGATCCGCCGGCTGATCTGCTCGAGCTCGGCCACTTGGCGCGCCGCCTCGCGAGCCGCCTCGGCGGAGCTGCCGATCGCGGTGATCATGCCGTCGACCGCGTGCTTGTTCTCCTCGAGCTGGGCGGCCATCGCGTCGGCCCGTTCGGTGGCGACCGTCGCGCGGTCGCGCGCGAGCTCGCTGCCGGTCTCGATCTGGCCGAGCCCGGCGGCGGCCTCAGCGGCGCGCTTGGCCGCGGTGCGCGCGCCGTCGCGCATCTGATCGACCCCGGCGAGAATCTGGCCGGCGGCCCCGCTGATCTCCTCGACGGCCGAGGACAGCTGCTCGGCGCTGGCGGCGACCTGCTCGGCGCTCTTTGAGATGTCCGGGCTCGCGCGCAGCTCCTCGGCGATCTCCGCGAGCTCGTCGGCGGTCGTCTCGCTCTGTTGCAGCGCCGCCGTCTCCTGCCCGACGGCCTGGAGCGACTCCTCGCACGCGGCCGACTGCTGCTCGGCGGCGGCGGCGATGTCCTGCGCACCCTTCTGGGCAGTGGCGGCGGCAGTGGCCGACTGATCGGCGGCGGCGGCGATCTCGGTGGCGCCGTCCAGCAGGACGACCATGTCCTTGCGGATCTGCTCGAGCGCC
This sequence comes from Solirubrobacteraceae bacterium, assembly GCA_049518835.1. Taxonomy (GTDB): domain Bacteria; phylum Actinomycetota; class Thermoleophilia; order Solirubrobacterales; family Solirubrobacteraceae; genus Palsa-465. The sequence continues at coordinate 6,354 of JBEKRJ010000039.1, read as the reverse complement.
TCGGTGATCTGACGGCCCTTCTCGACCTCGCCGCGAGCGGTCTCGGCCGACTTGCCGACGCCCTCGGCGACCGCGGTCACCGCCGAGCGGATGTCGTCGATCAGCTTGCGGATCTCGGTCGCGCTCTTCTCGGAGGTCTCCGCGAGCGTGCGGACCTCGTCGGCGACGACCGCGAACCCCTTGCCGTGCTGGCGGGCGCGAGCCGCCTCGATTGCGGCGTTCAGCGCGAGCAGGTTCGTCTGGTCGGCGATCCGCGCCACCGTCTTGACGATCTCGCCGATCTCCTCGGCCTGCGTCTCGAGCTGCGAGATGCTCTGGACCGAGTTCTCCTGGCGCTCGGAGGCGCTGCCGACGTTCTCGAGCAGCCCCTCGATGCCCGTCCGCGTTTGGTCGACGATCTCCTGAAGCTCGGTCACGAGCGAGCGGACGCGCTCTGAGGCGTTGCGCTGAGCCCCGATCCGGTCGGTGATCGCGTTGACGGCCGACAGGCTCTCCTGGCAGCCGCTCGAGGACTCCTCGGCGCCCGTCGAGATCTCCTGCACCGACGTCTCGAGCTGGCGCGCGGCCTCCGTCGCCTCGGCGACGCCGCGGGTCAGCTCGGCGGTGGAGCTGGCGATCCGCTCGGCGGCCTGCTGCTGCTTGGCGAGCGTCCGCGCCCGGGCGCGGCTGTCATCGCCCCGCTTGACGGTGCGCGTCCGGGCGGGGGCCTTGGCGGCGCGGGCGGCCGCGCCGGCTACGGCGGCGGTGGCGACCGAGTCGGCGTGGCCAGCGTCGCCGTTAGGCGCATCGTGCTTGGTGAGCGGCATGAGACAGGGCTCCATTTCTCGGCCGGCTCACGCACGAGCCTGCCATCGAGGGCTGAACCAGGAAGTGGCCCCTGTCATCGGAACGTCCACTTCTAAGTTGAGGTTGAAAACCAACTGACTGAGGGCTTGCCACCGAGTTGCGATCAGCGCCCGCTACGGGCGCAACTCGGTAGTCCGCACTGAACCGGCAGGATCTACGGGCGCGAACTCGATAGCCCATCGGCATCGCGTGCGTGGTCGACCTGGGCTACAAGCGGCCACGAAGTCGTCACAACCAGCGTAACCGTCGATCGGGGAAGTTGTGGGGGCTGGGGGGCTGGCCTTGACGGGCTGCCCGGGGCGACGCCGCAGCGGCGCCCTGGCGTGGGGCGGCGCGGCCGCGGTGGCCGAGCCCTGACGGGGAGCTCTCAGCCTCGGCCCGGATATGGAGGGCTGGGCAGCGGCGTGGCCGCGGTGGTGACGCCCGCCGACGCAGTCGTCGGCTGCGTGGCAGGGGCGTTTGTCGCTGGCGTAGTGGGCGCACCCGATGAGGCGGTGGGGGAGGCGCCCGAGCCGCCGGCCGACGCGCGGGAGCTGCCGGCCGACGCGGCGGAGCTGCCCGCCGACGCGCCGGAGCTGCCGGCGGGAGTGCCCGTCGTGGCAGGGGGCACGCTCGATGTGCCGGTCGTGGCGGGTGGGCTGGACGTGGTTGTCCCGGGAGTCGTCGCTGATGCCTTTGCGGTCGTCTTCGTCGACGGCTTGGGTTGGGGGGTTGCATTCGAGGGGTGCGGCGGCGAGTTGATGAGGAAGAACTGGGCGCTGACGATATGACCGCCGATGACCAGATAGTCCTCGGAGCGTTCGGTGTCCTGGCTGGTGCAGGTCTTGCCGGGCAGGGCGCCGTCGACGAACACGACCAGCCTCACGACGTCTGGCGTCGAGCTGACGACGGTGCGCGCCAACCTGCGGTGGCAGGTGCTGTGGCGCTCGATGTAGAGCCTGACCTGAGCTTGGGTCTCGAGCGACTGCGTCTGCAGGTTCAGTCCAGTCCAGTACGCGGGCGCGCTCCAGTATCCGGCGGCGCGAGCGAAGTTGCCCGCGTCGACCGTCTGCAGCCAGGCCTTGGCGATGCTTGCGATCGAAGGCGAGGAGCCGAGGGTCGTCGATAGCACGATCGCGACCGCGGCGGCGATCGGAACCGACACCAGCCATCGACGCCAGCGTCGCCGGCGACGCGGCGGCGAGGCGGTGGGCTCGGGTGCGCCGCTGCGAGGTGGCTCCGTGATTGGACGCGCGGTCCGCCGGACCGTATCGTCGTCGGCCGCGCCGCGCTTTGTCGGGATGATGCGTGTTCGCGTGAATCCAGCGCGCGCGGAGAGCGCCGTTTCTGAGAGCGATGCGTCAGACAGTGGAGCCGTCGCGTCGGCGGGGGAGGGGCCGCGCGGCCGGGCGGGCACGGATGTCAACTCCGCTGCGGCCAGGGCCGCGCGGGCCAGGTCACCGGCCGACTGGTAGCGGTCATCGGGCTTCTTCGCGAGCGCTCGGCGAACGACATCCTCTAGTTGTCGGGGCAGGTCGGGCGCCAGGTCGCATACAGACGGCGGCGGTGAGGCCAGGATGGCGTACATGCGCGCGGCGCGACCCTCGTGCGGGAACGGAACGCGGCCGGTCAGTGCCTCGAACATCACGCATCCGAGTGAGTAGACATCGGCGCGTGAATCGAGTGTGCCTCCCTCGAGCTGCTCGGGTGCCATGTAGTCGACGGTGCCCACGACTACGCCGGTCGACGTCACCCCGCTGGTGGAGCCCGCGTGCTTGGTGACGCCGAAGTCCGTGAGGTACGCGTGCTCGCCGCGGCGGCCCACCTCGATCAGGACGTTCGCCGGCTTGACGTCGCGGTGGATCAGGCCCTTCTCGTGGGCCGTGTCGAGCGCATCGGCGATCTGATCGACGATCTGCGCGGTGCGAGCCGGCTCGAGGCGCCCCGACGTCTTGATCACCGCGGCGAGGTCTGTGCCGTGGATCAGTCGCATCGCGATGAACAACATCCCGTCCTCTTCGCCGACGCGCAGGACGGGCACGACATGAGGATGCTCGATCTCGGCTGCGAGTTGGGCCTCGCTGAGGAATCGCGCGCGGAACCCGGGCTCGGCCGCGAGTTCAGGGGTGATGATCTTCAGCGCGATTGCTCGGCGTGGGCGCATCTCCGTCGCGCGATAGACATAGCCCATCCCGCCCCGTGCGATGAGGCCATCGATCGTATAACCAGCGAACGCCGCCCCCGGAGAAAACCCGGCCATCAGCCGCCAAGGCTACCAGCCTGGTAAGCGTCCGTGCAGAAGCGTGCCTTGACGGCCAATGGCCTCAAGGCTAGAGTCGCCCGACGATAAGGGCGATGGAGGGCGACACCGAGCTCTGGTCGATCATGGCGGTGTAACGTGCGTGCCAAGCTCGTTCGTGGGCAGCTTCATGAGTGAGTTGATCAAGCAGGTGGCACTTGCGGCATACGTAGGGGTGCGCTGAGACACCTCGGGTCGGGCGCGAGCGGCCGGCGGGATCGTGCCCGGCGGGTCGCTTCGGGCTCGCGCCGTGCAGCTGGGGTCACCGGGCTACCGGCCTGGACCAGCAGCGGCTGATCAGGTGCGGCTAGAGGCCGCGTAGCCGCAACGTGCTCGTGCATGACGAGTGGACGGCGTCGGTTGAGAGGCAACTGGTCTTGGCACTACCGGCCACGTGCGCATACGCGCCGGTTCCACCCGTGTAGGTCTGGGCTCCGACGAATCGCAGATCGGTCGGGCCCGTGACGGTGATCGCGAGTCTAATCGTCCCGTGCACGGTGCCCTCGTCGAAGAACCATTTGAAGTGGCCCACCAGCTCGGCCGTGGTGCGCGATGTCGGCGTCTGCGTGAACGTGATCATGTCGATCCCGTTGCCGAATGCGCGGCCACACGTCAGCAAGCCGAACTCGCTCCCGACTCTCGCGGCCGGGGGTTCCTGGTCTGTCACACGCGCGCGGCATCTGATCGTCCTTGCTAACCCGTTGGAAGATGCACCTGCGCCGGCGGGGCCAGCGAGAAGCGCGCCCGCTGCCGCGATCACCGCGCCCGCACCGATCATTGTTGGCCTCATCATGTCCTCCCGTGCTCAGTCATCAGTTGTGGCGCCGGTGTCGACGCCCGCGGGCACAACGATAACCCACGCACCGGCGTTGTTTTCCCGGGTGAGTTGCGGATCGTACGGCTTGGCGTTACACGCAGATCTGGGGATGATCCGGGCGCGGGGACCGGTGTTTGGCGGCGGGCGCGGCTTGCCAGGGGTTTCGCTGGCGCATGGGGGATCGTGGCAAATGGCAGGAGAAGAGCGGCAGGCTGCGAAGTCGGCGTTGCTGATACCAAGATCGGCTCCGGCTGTGACCGCGGACGCGGAGGCCCGACAAAGGTACGTGTAGGTTGTCGACCAGGCGAACGCTAGTCACAACGTTACGCGGCGTGGGGCGGGCGGATGTGGCGGCCTGCGACATCGGCCAGCGACCGGAGAGCGCCACGCGCGCGATGATCTGATCAGGCGCCGTGACAATCGATCCATAGGGCTCCAATGAGCAACACTGGTAAACGGGCCTATGGCCAGGCTGATCTATTCGAAGTTCGCCTCGTTCGACGGACACGTGAAGGCGCCTCGATATCCTGAGGCGCCTTTTCGCGATGCCAGGGGGCGCAGCCGTGTCGGACGATGCCAGTGGCGAGCGTAATCGCTCCCGCTCCCGGGGTCCTGGGGAACTGCGAGGCTGGCGATCGCTCGCGGGATCGCCGTGATGTCTCGGGGCGTGACGCAGATGAATCACGCCACGCGGCTCAATGACCCCGACGACGCTGGCATCGTCGCCCTCAGTGACCTCGCGGCAAAGGTGCCGGATCGCGCGTTCGATTTCGCGGACGCGGGACGGCTGATCGTCCCGAATCGACGGTCTAATGTCCCGCGACGAAGCGGGACACGATCGCCTTGGTGACGACCCCGCGCGTGACGCTGACGCACGCGTCGGTGGCCTGCAGGATCGCCGGCTGGTGCAGGTTCATCCCCGCGTTGGCGAGCATCTCATGGGTCAGCTGGCCGCCGCTGCTCGGGTCGGGGAAGCCCGGGAACCCGTGGGCGCGCAGGCAGCGACCGAACGCCAGCAGCGCGGCGATCTGCGTTTGACTCGGCGCCGCGCTCTGGCTTGTCTGCCCGCCGCCTGCCAGCAGGTGCTGGCAGGCCGTCTGCGCCGTCTGGAATGCGGGCGACTCCGCGGGCCCTAAACGAATCTTTGAACTCGCGAGGAGAGGTCGGGTCGGGGAAATTGAGCACCCCGTTCGAGCGCATGCAGTCGGCGACCCTGACCGCGTCCTGCTGCGCTTGCTGGACTTGGACCGGGGTGGGGGGCTGCGGAGCTGGGTGAGCTGGGCGTGGTCGAGCCGCAGGCGGTGATTACCGTCGCGGCGGCGATCGCCGCTGCGGACCTTGGCAGAAGTGAACGAGGTTTGAACGTGACGCAGGTGGTATCCGGTCGCCGGTCACACGACTGCAACACGCCCGCGCCGGCGGCGCGGCGCTGAACGCGGTCGCGGTGTGATGGCGTTGTGATCTGTCGTGGTGCACGATGTCCGGGTGCGCGTGCTGGTGGTCGAGGACCACGTAGAGCTCGCCTGCGACATCGCCGAGGGGTGCGCGATCGCGGGATCGCGACCGACCTCGCGTATGACGGGGCGGCCGCGCTGCAGAAGGGTCTGGTGTACCGCTACGACGTGATCGTGCTGGACCGCGACCTCCCCGGGGGTGCACAGCGACGCGGCGGCGATCGGCGATCGCGTCGAGGGTTTGAACCTGGGCGCGGATGACTAGCGTAGATGGTCGGCCTGATTGAAATTGGTCGGCCGTCTGCGCACCACGCCATCACGGACGGGTGGCAGAGCGGTTGATTGCGCCAGTCTTGAAAACTGGAGGGACGGTATCCCCGCTTCCGGAGGTTCGAATCCTCTCCCGTCCGCTTCCTTAACGGCAAACCGCCCAGGGGCTCTCGGCGCCCTGGGCGGTAGTCGTCTGCTGGGAGGGTGAGCGGTGGTTCTGGGCGGCGCGCGGCCGCTCAGAACGGCGTGTCGTCGGGCGGCCCGGTCGCCGGAGCCGATGGCTCGGCCGGGTCGGCGGTGTCGCTGCCGGTTTGCCGGGCCAGACGGGCGATGTGAGCGGCGGCCGCGGCCAGGCGAGCGTCGATGGCGGCCGCCTTTCCGCTGCGCCCCGACTTGCCATCGGCGAGGCGGTCAGGGTCGGCGTTGATGACGTCCTTGGTCTCGGGCATCGGCGGCAGGGTCTTTGGCAGGGGCGTCAGCGGCCGGCGCCGTCCGCCCCGGGAGTGCCGTTGCCCGCCGGTCGGCGCCGGACCGTCGATGGAGGGGACGGAGAGCTTGACGGCGGCTGGCTGCTTGTGGCGGACGGGCCCGAGCGCGAGCCGGCGCGCCCGGTAGCCGTAGGGGACGTGCAGTTGCTGGCGCAGGCGCCGGAGGTTGAACCTGTCAAGCCCGTCCTTGCCGGGTACCTC
>JBEKRJ010000038.1:0-14755 GCA_049518835.1 Solirubrobacteraceae bacterium | reverse complement strand
GGTGGTCATCGACGAGATCGACATCGAGCGCTACTACGACGGGCGATCCGCTGGTGGTGGTCGCAGCGCCAAGCACTCGGGTTCGCCGACGCAGAGCACGACCCGTCGAGCACAATCGATCCCCTCCGCGAGCACATTCACTCGCTGAGCACGATCTGCGCCGCGCTAGGACCGCAGTTCGAGCTCGGGCGGCCCGTGCCCGGGCCCTACCTGCACCGCTGGGAGCTGCGCGCGAGCCTGCGCGAAGATGAGATAGACCTGATCGCGCGCAACAATGCGGCTGTGCCGGCCGCCGCGAGCACGACGATCAGGAACGGCGCGCGTCGCCACACGAGCAGCGCGGCGACAGCGAGCGCCGGCGTCCGCGCATCGATCACGAGCCGCTGACCGGTGCCGACTGTCTGCGTGAGGATCAGCGCCGCGAGCAGGGGAACGGCGACCAGGTCGAGCGCCCGGCGGACCCGCGGCCCAAGCCGCCGGCCACCGGCCAGCAGCGGGCCGGCCGCCTTCAGCCCGTAGGAGACGGCGCTCAGAGCCAGGAGCACGGTCCAGGTCATGTCCGCAGTCCACGAGCGACGAGCACGCCCGGCACGAGGCCGGCGAGCGCGGCGATCACCGGGACGCCTGCTGGCGCGTAGGGGAACACCGCCATACGGTGACGCCGGTGACGACGAACGCGTGCCGAGCCGCGCCGGGGTCTTCTCGAGCTCGCGCCATCGCCGTGCTCTCGTCGATCACGAGTTGGGCGAGAAGCGCCCGAACGCCGACGCGGCCCCGCAGGATCGGCGCGAGCGACAGGCCGTAGGCGGCGTTTCGCACAGCCACCATGACTGTCGGGCCGATCGCCGCGAGCGCGCCGCCGCCTCCCGCGAGCACGCCGATGAAGGCGAACTGCGAGGCGCCGGTGAACGTGAGCATCGACATCACGCACGCCTGTGCCGGGGTCAGGCCGGCGGCGACCGCGAGCACCCCGAACGAGATCCCGTACAACCCGACCGCGACCCCGCTCCCGGCCGCTCTGCTCAGCGTCCCCCGAGGGATGCTTTCATCGGTTGTCACGACAAGCAATAGTACGCGCGAGGGGGTGGCATTTGCTTGCTTTCCCGCACGCTAGCTGGCTAATGCGTGGCATGATATGCCAATGGATCGGCTCGATCGCGCAATTCTGCGTCACCTCCAGGCCGACGGGCGGCTCACGAACGTCGAGCTCGCCGAGCGGGTGCGGCTCTCGCCCTCGCCGTGCTTGCGGCGCGTGCGCGCCCTCGAGCGCGCCGGCGTGATCCGTGGCTACCACGCAGACATCGACCCTGCAGCGGTCGCGCGCGGATTCGAGGTGACCGTGCACGTCGAGCTGACGCTCAAGGACCGAGCCACGGTGGAGGCGTTCGAGACGGGGATCGCCGCGCTTGACGAGGTTGTCGAGTGCCGCCGCATGTTCGGCCTGCCTGACTACATCGTGCGCGTCGCGGTGGCCGACCAGGCCGCCTACGAGGCCTTCTACATGAACAAGCTCGCTGAGCTCCCCGGGCTCGCCCGCGTCAACTCGCAGTTCACCATGAAGATGGTCAAGCGTGGCGGTGCGCTCGCGGTCTGACGATCGAGCCGGGTCGGCGGTCTACGGAGGCGAACAGAGCTAGATCGTGACCGGCGGGTCGATAAGCGTTAGGCGGCACGTGCACCCCATCGGATGACATAATTTGCCGGTGCGCGTGCGCGAGGAGCGGCGTCGGTGACCGCGGCCCGACTCGGGGCCCACGTCGACCGGCACGGAGTCAGCTTCGCGGTGTTCAGCAGCGTCGCCGACGCCGTCGAGCTGTGCCTGTTCGACGACGACGGCAGTGAGACGCGCCGCACGCTCGAGCAAGATGAAGGCTACATCTGGCGCGGCCACGTCGAGGGCATCGACCACGGCGCGCGCTATGGGTTTCGCGTCCACGGACCCTGGGATCCCGGAGCGGGAGTGCGGTGCAATCCCGCCAAGCTCCTGCTCGACCCCTACGCGCGCGCGACCGCCGGGAGCGTGCGGTGGGATTCAGCCATCCTGGGCGAGGAGCCGGCCGACTCGGCTCCGTGCGTGCCGCGCTCGGTCGTGTGCGGAGGCGAGTTCGATTGGAACGGAGACCGTCGTCCGAACACCGCGCTCGAGGATTCGATCATCTACGAACTACACGTGAAGGGCTTCACGAAGCTCCATCCGGCCGTCCCCGAGGAGGTGCGCGGAACGTACCGGGGGCTGACGTGCCAGGCGGTGATCGAGCACCTGCAGCACCTCGGCGTAACCGCGGTCGAGCTGCTGCCGGTTCATCAGTTCGTGCACGACGGCGGGCTGCTCGGGCGTGGGCTTCGCAACTACTGGGGATATCAGTCGATCGGGTACTTCGCGCCGCACAACGAGTACTCCTCCAGCGGCGACGGTGGCGGGCAGGTCGAGGACTTCAAGGCGATGGTGCGCGGGCTGCACGCCGCCGGACTGGAGGTGATCCTCGACGTCGTCTACAACCACACGGCCGAGGGCAACGAGCACGGACCCACGCTCTGCTTCCGCGGCCTGGACAACGCCGCCTACTACCGTCTCCAGGCCGACCGCAGCCGATATCTCGACGACACCGGCACCGGCAACACGCTCGACGCCCACCAGCCGCAGGCGCTCCGCTTGATCATGGACTCGCTGCGCTACTGGGTGCAGGAGATGCACGTCGACGGGTTTCGGTTCGACCTGGCGGCGGCGCTCGGCCGCGGACAGGCTGACTTCGACCCACACGGGTCCTTCCTCGAGGCGATTGGTCAGGATCCCGTGCTGGCCGAGGTCAAGCTGATTGCCGAGCCCTGGGACATCGGCTGGGGCGGCTACGAGCTGGGCGACTTTCCCCCGGGGTGGAGCGAATGGAACGGTCGCTACCGGGACACCGTTCGCGACTTCTGGCGCAGCACCGACGGGACGATGGCAGATCTGGCGACCCGGATTACCGGGTCCTCAGACCTGTACGGCCGAGGACGCCGGCCGACGGCATCGATCAACCTGATCACTGTGCACGACGGGTTCACGCTTGCCGATCTGGTCAGCTACAACGCCAAGCACAACGAGGCCAACGGCGAGGGCAATCGCGACGGGACAGACGACAACCGCAGCTGGAACTGCGGCGCCGAAGGACCCACCGAAGATCCCGAGGTCGTTGGCCTCCGCGCGCGCCAGCGACGCAACCTGCTGGCGACGCTGCTGCTGTCCGAGGGCGTGCCGCTGATCCTGGGTGGCGACGAGCTTGGGCGCACCCAGGGCGGCAACAACAACGCTTACTGTCAGGACAACCCCGTCAGCTGGGTCGACTGGTCAGCAGCTGGCGCGGAGCGCGATCTGCTCGAGTTCGTCGCGTCCTTGTGTCGGTTCAGGCTCAGCCACCGGCGCACGCACCGGCGCCGCTTCTTCGCCGATGGCGAGATCGACTGGTTGCGCCCCGACGGCGACCCGATGACCGAAGCGGACTGGGGTTCGCCGATCGCGCGTTCGCTCACCGCATCGTCGGCCGACGGGGAATTCCTGCTCATGATCAACGGGTGGTGGGAGCCGCTCAGCTTCCGCCTGCCGGAGCCCCACCGGAGCAAGGTCATGACGGTCGCGGTCGATACCTCGCAGCGGTCCGGGCCGGCGAACGTCGGTCCGGTCGACGCGATTGAGCTCGCCGGCCGGTCGCTCGTGCTGCTGGAGCCCTCGAGCGCGTAGCGGTCCGAGCAGCTTGGGGGAGCGCGGCGAGGCTCAGGGAGCTTGCTCGGCCTCGGCCGCGCTTGGACGGGGACGGGTTCCGCCGGCGGACGCGAGCCCGAGGTAGACGAACAGGAGCATCCGCGCACCTTCAGCAAGAGCCGCTCGCGGCCGCGGAGAGGTGCGCGAGGACTTCGTGTACGGCGGCGATGTCCCGATGTCCGTATCCCAGCTGGCGTGCGCGGGCGAGGATCTCGTCGGCGACCGCTGCTGTCGGAAGCGCTGTCGCGAGCTCGGCGCCTGCCCGGCGCGCGAGGCGGATGTCCTTGTGCATCAGCTCGATGTCGAACCAGGTCTCGTCGGGCTTGTCGAGGACGAGCGGGACGCGTGCTCGGAGCATCGGCGACCCGATTGGGCTCTCGGTCATGATCTCGGCGGCGCGGTGAGGATCGATTCCGTCGCGCTCGGCGAGCAGCAGGCCCTCGGAGAACGCGAGCATCTGGACCGCCAGGCTGACGTTGATCGCGAGCTTGAGCACAAGCCCCTGACCGTTCTCGCCGACGTACTCCGGGGTTCCGATGACGCGCAGGACCGGCTCGACGCGCCGGTAGGCGTCCACGTCACCACCGACGATGATCGTGAGTGTTCCGGTCTGGACCTGCGGGACGCTTCCCGACACGGGCGTGTCGAGCATCCGTGCCCCGCAACCATCGTCGCGCACGCGTACCGCGAGCTTGCGGCTCACGCCCGGGCTGATTGTGCTGAGGTCGGCCCAAATCTTGCCGTCGCGCAGGCCGGCGATGACGCCGTCAGGCCCGGTTGCGAGCGACTCGATTACGTCGTCGTTGGGAACCGACGTCATCACGATATCCGCTGTCTCCGCGATCTCGCGCGGCGTATCAACCCAGCGCAGGCCTTGGTCGACGAGCCACTGCGCGCGTTCGCGGTTGCGGGCCTCGCCGTAGACGGTGTAGCCGGCGGCGAGGTAGCGCGCGGCCATGTTGCCGCCCATCTTTCCGAGGCCGATGAAGCCGATCGTCTGCATCGCTACTGCCCTCCTTCGATCGTCGTGATGTCGTTTTCGTTGAGGTGGATGCTCGCGGCCTCGATCAGGGGATCGACCTGCTCGGGTGAGCGCAAGCCGACGATCGCGCCGTCGACCGCGGGGTTGCGCAGCGTCCATGCGATCGCCACTGCTCCGGGGACCGTGTCGTGGCGCGCGGCGACTGCAGCCAAGCGGTCGACGAGCGCGAGATTGCGTGTGAGCTCTGGCTCGACGAAGCGTGGGTCCTGCTTGCGCCAGTCGTCGTCGGGCATGGTCGCGATCCGCTCGCGGGTCATCCGTCCGGTGAGCAGCCCCGATGCCATCGGGGAGTAGACGATCACGCCGATTCGGTCCCGCTCGGCGAGCGGGAACAGCCGCCGCTCGATGTCGCGCTCGATCAGCGAGTACTGCGGCTGGAGGGTCTCCACGGGTGCGATTTGCTGGATCCGCCGCAGCTGCGCGAGGTCGAAGTTCGAGACGCCGATATGGCGCACGAGCCCCTGCTGCTTGAGCTCGGCGAATGCCGACCAGCCCTCCTCGATGTCGTGATCGGGGATCGGCCAGTGGATCTGGTAGAGGTCGATCGCGTCGACGCCGAGCCGCTCGAGGCTGGCGTGCGCCTCGCGGAGGATCGAGTCGCGCTTGAGGCTGTGTCGGATGCGGCGGCTCGGGCCTTCGAGCAGCGAGGCCTTCGTGAACACGAAGGGACGCTCGGAAACGCCCTCCAGTGCGCGTCCGACGATCTGTTCGGAGTGGCCGAAGCCGTACGCGGCGGCGGTGTCGATCCAGTTGATCCCTAGTTCGAGCGCGTGCTGAATCGCGGCGATCGACTGGTCGTCTTGCTGGGGGCCCCAGCCGAATTCCCAGCCGCCGCCGCCGATCGCCCAGGCGCCGAAGCCGACGCGGGTGATCTCGAGGCCGGTATCGCCGAGCTGTGTGGTCTTAAGTTCCGTGGTCTGCATCATGCGACCAGTTTCCGCCCCGGGCTAATTACATTCAACGCAAAACATTGCTGACGGTTATTGCATTTGGCGATAAGCTCGCAGCATGAAGCGCCCAACCGCGGCTACCCGAGCGCTGCTTCAAACGCTCCACCGGCACGCGGCGGATAGGTGGTGCAGCGTTAGGCGGTCTCGGCAGCCGGCGTGACCGTCGCATCGAGTTGCAACGACGCTGACGCTGCTCGTAGGCCGGGGACGAGGGTCCCGGCGGCGACGCAGACGATCAAGAACAGCGTCGCCATCACGAACGTGTCGGTGAATCCGGTCACGGTTGGCAATCCGTGCGCGGTGTGGTCGACGATGAACGTCGCCGAGAGCTGTCCGCCGAGCGCACCGCCCAGGGTCCGCATGACGGTGTTCATGCCGCTCGCGACCCCGGTCTGGTTTGGCGGCACTGCTTGAACGATTAGGTTTCCCAGTGCCGCGAACGCGAGCCCGATCCCGATCCCGAGCAGGGTCGCGCTGACGAGCATGTCGTACGGGTGGCGGTGGGCGAGCGCGAGCCAGCCGAACGAGGTTGCAGCGACGGCGGTCCCGACCACGAGCGCTTGCTTGGAGCCGTAGCGCCGCGCGACACGGCCGGCGACGGTGCCCAGCAGCCCCATCACAAGTGCGCACGGCAGCAGGTAGAGGCTGGATGCAACGACCGATGCGCCGAACCCGAACCCCGTGCGCTTGGGCAGCTGAGCGAACTGGGGAAAGACAATGAACGACGCGTACATGCCGGCGCCGAGCAGGAACGCCGCGAGGTTGGTCGTCCATACCCCGCGGATCCGCATCATCGTCATGTCGACCAGCGGCTCGCGGCTGCGAACCTCGACCGCGATCCAGAGCGTGCAGCTCCCCAATCCGGCAGCGAGCAGCGCCAACGTCCGCGCGCCGCCCCAGCCCCACACGGTTGTCTGCGCGATCGCGATGAGCACGCAGCAGATGCCGATGCTCATCAGCGACGCCGCGAGCCAGTTGACTCTTCCGGGGGAGCGGACCGGCGACTCGGGGATGAATCGCCAGGTGCACAGCGCCGCTAGCAGCGTCGTCGCGAGCGGGATCCAGAACAGCCAGTGCCAGTCCAGGTGCTCGACGATCACCGCGCCGATGACCAGTCCGCAGCCGCCCCCGACACCGAGGATCGACGACATCAGGCCGATGCTCCCGGCCACCCGGTCGGGCGGGAACTCGTCGCGGGCGATCGAGAACGCGAGCGGGAAGATGCCGCCGGCGACGCCTTGGATCACCCGCGCGAGGATCAGCATCGCAAGCGACGTCGACAGCGCCGCGAGCAGCGTCCCGGCCGCGAGCACCAGCAGCGTCCACAGCAGCAGGCGCTCCTTGCCGTACATGTCGCCGAGCCGCCCGATGATCGCGGTCCCGACCGAGGCCGACAGCAGGAAGCCGGTCAACAGCCAGGCGACACCCGTCTCGGTCGTGTGCAGACTGTGCTGGAGCGTCGGAAGCGCCGGGACCACCGCCGAGCTCAGGACCGAATAGGCGAGGCCCGCGAGCGACAGCACGGCGAGGATCAGGGGCGGGTGGGTACGTGGCTGTTCGTGCGTCCCGGACCGCATCGGACTACTCTAGCGGAATGAGCATTCCGGCCGCCGGATCCGAGCACGCCGGCAACTCGGCCGGGGTCAGCGGCGGGTGGACAGTCACCGACCCTGAGCGCGAGTGGGCGGCGCTCGACGCCGACGCCAAGCGCGAGCGGCTGCTGTGCGCCGCTGGCCAGGTGTTCGCGCGTGACGGTCTCGACGCGCCGATGCCTGCGGTCGCCGCGGCGGCCGGCGCCGGGATCGCGAGCGTCTACCGCCAGTTCGCGTCCAAGCATGACCTGCTCGCAGCGCTGGTAACGCGACGGCTGGAGCTGATCGAGGACGCGGCGCGCGTCGCCGGCGCGCGCGACGGGGACCGGTGGTCGGCGCTGACCGGGATGCTGTGGACGATCGTCGCGCGCCAGTCGGCTGACGATTTCCTCGGCGAGGCCTGGATCGCGGTGATCGATCATCCCGACGTCGTCCGCACGGCCGACCGCGCGACGCGGGCACTGGAGCGGCTACTCGCGCGCGCCCGCGGCGAGGGGCGGCTTCGCAGCGACGCGACGACGCTCGACCTCCGGCTCCTGTTCGCGGCCACCCGCGCTGCGAAGCAGGTCGAGCCGCAGGCCTGGCAGCGGATGCTCGAGTTGCTCATCGACGCGCTCGACACCAAACGCGGCGAGTGCGCAACCAGAGATCATGACCGGTGAGCCCATCGGCTCTGGCACCGCAATGATGAAAGGAACGTGATGCGCGTCACCCGGTTCGGACTTCAAATCCCAAGCTTCACTTACCCGGGAGTTGCCGACGGCGCTCTGTTTGATCGCGTCGCTGGGATTGCCGGGGCCGCGGAGGAGTCGGGCTTCGACTCGGTCTGGGTAATGGATCACTTCTACCAGATCGTCGGCGTCGGCCCGCGGACCGATCCGATGCTAGAGGCGTACACACTGCTCGGCGCAATCGCGGCGCGAACCCGCAAAGTCAACCTCGGCACGATGGTCACGGGCGTGACCTACCGCAATCCCGCGTTGCTCGCCAAGCAGGTCACGACTCTGGATGTCGTCTCCGGCGGTCGGGCGATCCTCGGGATCGGCGCGGCGTGGAATGAGGACGAGCATGCCGGCTACGGGTTTGCCTACCCACCGATCAGAGAGCGGCTCGACCGCCTGGAGGAGGCGCTGCAGATCTGTCGTGCGATGTTCGTCGAGCCGGCGCCCAGCTTCACGGGCTTGCATTACAGGATCGACCAGGCACTCAACGTTCCCAGGCCGCTTCGCCGGGAGGGCATTCCGATCCTCGTCGGTGGTGGCGGCGAGCGCCGGACGCTCGCGCTGGTGGCCAAGTACGCCGACGCTTGCAACCTGTTCGGCGACCTGCCGACGATCTGCCACAAGCTCGAGGTTTTGGAGCGACATTGCGCGGCGGTCGGCCGGGACCCGGCGACGATCACCAAGACCCGCCTCGGGACCCTGGTCATCGCCGACACGGCCGCGCGGGCCGAGCAGCAGGGACGAGCGCTCGCCAAGGCGCGCGGGATCGATCACGCGCGCTTCCGCGGTCACGTGACTGCCGGTGACCCGGATGCCGTCTGCGAGCAGGTCGGCGCGTACCTGGAAGCGGGACTCGACGGGCTTGTGTTCAATCTGCACGACGCGCAGAACCTCGAGCTGGTGCGGCTCGCCGGTGAGACGCTCACAAAGGCGTTCGGTGGATGACACGCCTGATTACACGCCTCGTCCGGTTGCGGCAAAGCACTGATTGCGATCGGCAGTTTCACCTCTGGCCGGCGACGATTCGAGGCCGATGCAGCCTGAGCGAGACCGCAATCAATCCATCCGCTCGGGGAGGACGAAGTGACCGCGACGAACATCACCGCGCTGCGAGAGCTCACCAGTCGCAGCGCCAACGGCGTTGAAGTACGGCTTCTGTGGGCGGCGCCGGAAGGCTGCTGCTCGGTGGCAGTGACCGACATCACGACCGGCGAGGCGTTCCAGATCGAGGTCCGCGCCGGCGAGCGGGCGCTCGACGTCTTCCACCACCCCTACGCGTACGCAGCCTGGCACGGCGTCCGGCTGGCCACGTGCCCCGGATCATCGGATCCGGCTGCGCGGTCTGAGCGCGATGCGCTGGCGGCATAGCCGCCCCGTCTCTTTGAGCCGGAAGCCAACCGGTGCAGGGCGTGGCCCGGGGTGCACCTCGCGTGACTCGGGCGAGTGTGAGTCGGCGATCAGCCGGCGGATCGGAACGATTGCGCTCGGATCACCGGTTCGCCGGCGGCGTCTGAGGCGTCGAGGTCGACGATCGCGACGATCGCCCAGTCGTGGTGCGCTTCGGGGTCGTTGATGATCTGCCGCACCGTCCATATTCGCGCCTCACTGCCCGGCGCGGCGCGCTCGATCATCAGCAAGTCGGGAGCTCGTGCGGTCGGCCCGGCGTCGATCGTGTCGTATTCGTCCCAGTAGCCCCCGAGTGCGGTCTCCCACGCGGCAGCGTTCATCACGACCCTCCCCGGTGGATCGCTCACCGCCGCGGCCGCGGCTTCGAGCGCTCCGAGCTCGGCGAAGCGGTCTTGGGCGGCCAGCTGGACCTTCTGGAACATGGAGTTGCGGATCATCACGCGGAAGGCGTGCTCGTTGGTGGTGATCGGGCGCGGCGGCGCCAGCGCCTCGCCGGCGGCCACGGCGGCCGCGGCGCGCGCGAGCGACTGCGGATCGGCCAGGGCTTCCCACTCGTCCAAGAGGCTCGAGTCGATCTGGCGGACCGTTTCGCCGAGCCACACGACGAGGTCGTCGAGCTCGGCGGTCTTGACGCGCTCGGGCACGGTCTGGCGGAGCGCCCGGTAGGTGTCGGTCAGATAACGGAGGACTAGGCCCTCGGAGCGCGCGACGCCGTAGAACGCCACGAACTCGGTGAACGTGCGGCCCCACTCGTACATGTCGCGCACGACCGATTTCGGCGAGAGATCGGCCTCGAGCAGCCACGGGTGAGTCTCGCGGTACAGCGCCAGCGCCTGCTCGAGCGGTTCCGCCAGTGGCTTGGGGTAGGTGATCTCCTCGAGCAGCGCCATCCGCTCCTCGTATTCGATGCCGTCGGCCTTCATCGCGGCGACGGCCTCACCTCGCGCCTTGGTCGCCTGCGCCATCAGGACGGGGAACGGGTCATCGAGGATCGACTCGACGACCGAGAGCACGTCCAGCGCATAGTGCTCGGACTCCGGGTCGATCAGATCGATTGCGGCGAGCGCGAACGACGCCAGCGGCTGATTGAGCGCGAAGTCGTCCTGGAGTGCCGGTGCCAGCTGGAGGGTTCGGCCATCTTGATCGGGCTCTGGCAGCCGCTCCAGGACGCCGGCTGAGAGCAACTCCTCCATCAGCGAATCGGCCCGTTCGGACAGGCGCCGGCGCCCGCGCTCGTCCTCGTGGTTGTCCTCCATCAGCGCACGTATCGTCTCGAGCGAGTCCGCGCGCTGATTGATGACGTTGAGGATGATGGCGTGGTTGACGCGCATCCGCGAAAGGAGCAGTTCGGGAGGCGCTTGGCGCAGGCGCTCGAACGTCTGCTCGGTCCAGCTGACCGCGCCGTCCGCCGGCTTCTTGCGCTGGATTCTGCGGAGCTTCTTTGGGTCCTCGCCGGCCTTCGCCACGGCGTGTGCGTTGTCGATCACATGCTCGGGCGCCTGCACCACCACGTATCCGGACGTGTCGAAGCCGGGACGGCCGGCGCGCCCGGCGATCTGATGGAACTCGCGCGCGTTCAGCAGCCGCTGCCGCGAGCCGTCGAACTTCGCCAGGCCGGTGAACACGACGGTGCGGATCGGGACATTGATGCCGACGCCGAGCGTGTCAGTACCGCTGACCACCTTCAACAGCCCGGTCTGGGCCAGCTGCTCCACGAGCCGCCGGTAGCGCGGCAGCATGCCGGCATGGTGGACGCCGATGCCGTTGCGGACCAGCTTCGAGAGCGTCCGGCCGAACCCGGCAGTGAATCGGAACGCGCCGATCGCTTCGGCGATCGCCACACGCTCCTCCCGCGTGCAGAGCTTCGCCGACAACAGCGACTGGGCGCGCTCCAGCGCCGCGGCCTGAGTGAAGTGCACGACGTAGACCGGCGCCCGGTCGGTTCGCACGATCTCCTCGAGCAGCTCGTGCAGCGGCTCCAGCGACCACGAGAACAGGAGCGGCACCGGCCGCTCGGCGTCGTCGATCAAGGCCGTGTCGCGGCCCGTGCGGCGCGTCAGGTCGGCCCGCAGCGCGGTGACGTCGCCCAGCGTGGCCGACATCAACAAAAACTGCGCCTGCGGCAGGCTGAGCAGCGGCACCTGCCACGCCCAGCCGCGTTGCGGCTCGCCGTAGAAGTGAAACTCGTCCATCACGACTTGGTCCACGTCCGCATCCGCGCCATCGCGCAGCGCGATGTTGGCCAGCACCTCCGCGGTACAGCAGATGATCGGGGCGCTGTTGTTCACCGACGCGTCACCGGTCAGCATGCCCACGTTGCGCGCGCCGAACGTCTCGCACAGCGCGAAGAACTTCTCCGAAACGAGCGCCTTGGTCGGCGCGCTGTAGAACGTTGTCCGACCGTCAGCGAGCGCCGCGAAGTGAGCCGCGATCGCGACCATCGACTTTCCGGACCCGGTCGGCGTGGCGAGGATCGCGTTGTTGCCGCTGAACAGCTCGATCGCCGCCTCTTCCTGATGGGGATAGAGACTCAGGCCCTGCTGCTCTGCCCAGGCGGTGAACGCCTCGTAGACGGAGTCGGCGCTGGGCTGTTTCGGAAGGACATCGACCAGTCTCACTGGTCATCATCTGCTCGGACCCGCTCGATCACCAACCAACTCGCGTTGTCGGCTGGAGCTGACCCAACTGCTGGCGTACTTGGTCGAGCATGCTTCGGCAGGCCTTAGGTTTGGCGGGGGAAACGGTGAGCGTCGACGACCGCGCTCGGGCGCGGTACGAGAAGATTGTGACGCGCGCGGACGGTCAGCGCGGCGGGGCCTGCCCCCGGTCTGATCGGATCTCCTTCTACCAACAGCGATGAGGCTCGCTGAGAGCGCTGTCTTCCGCTGATGGCCTCTAGCATCTCGACCAGATCGTGTCTTCGGCGCTCGCGGGCAGAGAGGGATACGAGCTGGCGCCGTTCTTTACCGTCCGCTGCGCGATCTCGGGGCGGTTCGCTACAGAGGGTGGGGAGTCGCCGGTGAGCAGCAGCAGCCCGTCGCCGACCAGAGCGGCGACGCTGGTAGCGCTGGTGAGGAAGAACAGTCCGCTTGACCGTTGCAGGATGTGTTGGGTCCGGTACGCCGGCTTGGTGAAGCAGCCAGCCCCCGACGGCCAGGGAGCCGAGGCCGCCGCCGGGTAGCAACGCGCCCGACCCCATTTCGGTCCAGGCGAGCTCGTTGGCCAGATGCCAGCGGTCGAGCCACCGGCCGGCCTGGTGGCCGGCCGGCGACACTCACCGTGGTCACTTGTCGGCAGTCGTTGACGAGGACACGCCTGCCAGGACTCGGCATTCGGGCGTGTCGGCCGGGTCCTCGCCGTCCGCCGGCACCGCGAGCGGCTGATCGACTTGGGGAGTATCCGCTGGGTAGTACCCGGCCACTGTCGGCAGGGGGGTGTCTGCTGCGTCGCTCGTGGCGTCGATCGACAGGTTGGGGACGATGCGGTCAAGCCATGCGGGCATTGCCCAGTTGGCGGGGCCGATGCGGTGCATGATCGCCGGGACGCCGGGACCAGCAGGCTGCGGATGATCAGGGCGTCGATGAGGACGGCGAAGGCGAGGCCGAAGCCGAACTCTTGGAGGATCCGGTCGCCGCTGAGTAGGAACGATCCGAAGACCAGGACCATGATGATCGCTGCGCCGGCGATGATTCTGCCGCTTTGGCCCGTAGTCGGTCGAGAGCCCGAACAGCACCGAGAACATCAGCACTGAGATGAACGCGTCGACCGGACTCTTGACGGTCAATCCGAGCAGCGAGGCGCCCCAGCCGAGGTTGAACACGGCGTTCAGGGCGCCGAGCGCAGCGGCGATCGACAGCAGGTTCATGATCGACGCCACGACGGGGATCAGCACGCTGCGGAACACGGCCATCAGCAGCAGGAACGCGAGGAACACGACCACGGCGATGAACAGCGGCAGCTTCTCGGTCAGGACGCGAGAGAAGTCGATGTCGGTTGCGGTCACCCCACCGATATGCACGGCCAGGCTGCTGCCCTTCTCCGTTTGCGGGATGAGGCTGTCGCGCAGGTCGTTGACCAGGCTGACGGTTTGCTTGGTCTGGGGGCTGGTGCTGGGATAGAGGATCGCGAGCACCACGTTTCTCGTTGGGTGAGCTCACGGCGGGCGTCACCGACGCCACGCCGGTCGTGTGGGCCGCGACGGTGAGGAAGTGGTTGAACTTGGCGGTGTCTGCCGGGGAGGAGACGTGGCCGACCAGTTCCAGCGGTCCGTTGAACCCTGGTCCGAAGCCGTGGGCCAGGGCGGTGTAGGCCTGGTGGGTGGTGTAGCCCGACGGGTCGGTGCTGGCGTCAGAGGAGCCCAGCCGCAGCTGGGAGATCGGCAGCGCGATCAGCACGACTATGACCAGCGCGGCGATCGCCACCGACCCCTTGCGAGCTTCGACGAACTTCGCCCACCGCAGCCAGAAGCCGATGGTCTCGCCAGCCACTGGGCCGTGGGCTGCGAGCGTGGCGCGCTCCCGGCGTGACAGGACCTTCGGGCCGAGGAACCCGAGCATCGCGGCAGGAACGTCAGCGACGTGGCCATCGTCAGCGCCACCGCGATCGCGGAGGAGACCGACAGGCCGTAGAGGAAGCTGACTCCCAGCGCGAACTGACCCAGCAGCGCGATGCACACGGTGGTGCCGGCGAACAGGACGGTACGGCCGGACGTGTTCCACGCCTCGATCAGGTTCAGGCCTTCTTCGATCTCGCGTTGCAGGTCACGATCGCGTAGATACCGGGCGACGAAGATCGTCTTCTGCACGCGGCCGAGCTCGAGCATCGCTTGGTAGACGGGATGCGACGCGTTGCGGGTGAAGCGCCGCAGGATCGCTTCGGTTGAGGCGGTGCCGACCCTGATCGCGGTCGCGTACTTGACGAGCATGTCGTAGTTCTGCTCGATCAGCTCCCAGCGGATCGGGCGGGTCATCGCCGGCTTCAAGGCCGGTAGGCGTCGGGGTTGCCACGGTCGGGGGGGTAGAGCTTGACCTTGTTGATCTGCTTGATTCTCGGGGAGGAGATCGAAGCCGAGTAGGCGCTCGATCGCGAACCCGATCTCGGTTGTCCGTGCGAGTCGACGTAGTTGCCCTCGAGCGCCATCGTGGTGCCGTGCCAGACAGCGCCCTCGATCAGCGCCGCGACCTCGGAGGCGGCGCAGCTGATCAGCTGGAGTGGACGGCCATCGATTTCTTCTCGATGTGCCAGTAGATCAGGACGCCACGCCCGCCGTAGCGCGAGTGCCATCCGGTGAACAGATTCTGGTC